>DASZJM010000367.1:0-8414 GCA_035948165.1 Candidatus Methylomirabilota bacterium | reverse complement strand
GCCCTGGTCGGAGGGATCGAGGTACACGCGGTAGCCGCCCTTCTGCTGGTTCTCGAGGAACACGGGCAGCTTGCTGATGTCGATGTGCCGGGCCTGCGAGTCGTACTCGCCCGCGATCGCGCGCAGGTTGATCACCTCGAGGCTCTCGCCGAGGGTCATCCGGATCCGGTCGATGTACGGGAGCTGGTTGCCGTCGGCGTCGACCCACACGCTGTAGGGGTTCCGCTCGAGCACCCAGGTGGGCGTGGTGAGCGGGGACGTGGTCTTCCACGGGGTCACCACCGGCAGGTCGACGTTGCGGCACGCGTCGTTGCGATTCTTGAACATGGTGACCCAGCTGTCGAACTTGAGCTCGGCGACCTTCTTGTTTAACTCCTCGGCGGAGGTGTACTTCGGGTGGAACTGCTTCATGTAGTGGGCGGGGGCGAATCCACCGAGCGCGTCGCGCCCGAAGCGGGCGTGGTGCCCGATCCCCCACACCGAGGCGAGCACCACCGGCAGGGCGTAGTAGGACTCCGGTGAGACGAAGCGGATCGTGCTCGCATCCATCTTCTCGATGACCACCGGCTTGCCGTTGATGGTCATCACGGTGAGGGGGACCGGCACCAGCTCCTTGTTCAGGTAGACATCCTGATACCAGAACACGAAGTCGTCGGCGGTGAACGGCTGGCCGTCGCTCCACCGCATCCCGCGGCGCAGCAGCACGGTGGTGACCTTGCCGTCCGGGCTCACCTCCCAGCCCCGCGCGATGTTGGGCAGGACCTTCGTGCCGGTGTAGTCGTAGTACAGGAGCTTGTCGTTCTGGGCCACCCGGTGCCCGTTGGAGGTGTCGAAGGGCCCGGTGAACCCGCGGCGCCACGTGCCGCCGTACCGCCCGATCTCCCGCAGCGGCTTCATCACGAGCGGATCCTGCCCGATGCGCTCCTGGACCGGAGGCAGCTTGCCCGCCTTCACCAGCTCGGCGAGCGCGGGCGCCTCCTTGAACGACTTGGGGAACAGGGCGGGATCGGTGATGAGCTCCGGCCCCTCGAGCTTCCCGATGAGGTTCATGCCGGGCTTGGCGTCCTGCGCCGCCGCCCACGGGGGGAGGGCGCCGATCCCGTGCGCGGCCACCGTCGCGCCCAGCAGCCCGAGCCGCAGCAAGGCCCGGCGGGACACGTCGAAGTCGGCTTCCGTGGGGACTCGCTCCACTTCGTCGTGGTCGCTCATGAGGTCTCCCCTTCTTCGCTCTCGCGGTTTCCGGCGCGCGACGCCCGGGACGACCGGGGGCCGCATGCTAGCACGGTCGCCACCGCTCGGGCGCGTGGCATATCATGGCCGCGGAGGTGGCGATGCGAGCCGAGGACTCCCTGGTAGTGGGGCTGGCGCAGATGGCGCCGGTCTGGCTGGACCGCGAGCGGACGCTCGCCAAGGTGATCGCGTGGGTCGAGGACGCGGCGGCCCGGGGCTGCGGGCTCGTGGCCTTCGGCGAGGCCCTCTGCCCGGGTTATCCGTTCTGGATCGAGCGGACCGACGGGGCGCGCTTCAACTCGCGCACCCAGAAGGAGCTGCACGCTCATTACATGGATCAGTCGGTCCAGATCGAGCGCGGTGACCTGGACGCGCTCCGGAAGGCGGCCGCCGCTCACCGCATCGCGGTCATCCTCGGCTGCATCGAGCGCCCGGCCGACCGGGGCGGGCACAGCCTCTACGCGTCGCTCGTGTACGTGACGCCGGCGGGCGAGATCGGCTCGGTGCACCGCAAGCTGATGCCCACCTACGAGGAGCGCCTGACGTGGTCCCCGGGCGACGGCCACGGGCTGCGCGTGCACGCGCTGGGGCCGTTCACGGTGGGCGGCCTCAACTGCTGGGAGAACTGGATGCCGCTGCCCCGCGCCGCGCTCTACGCGCAGGGCGAGGACCTGCACGTCGCGATCTGGCCGGGCGGGCTCCACAACACGCACGACCTCACCCGCGTGCTCGCGAAGGAGGGGCGCTCCTACGTGCTCTCGGTCTCAGGGCTCATGCGCCCCGCCGACGTTCCCGACGCCACGCCCTACCGGGAGCAGATCCTGGCCGGCAGCGCCCCGTTCCTCGCCAACGGCGGCTCCTGCGTGTCGGGGCCGGACGGGAGCTGGGTGATCGAGCCGGTGATCGAGCAGGAGACGCTGCTGGTGGCCACGCTGGAGCACCGCCTCGTGCGGGAGGAGCGCCAGAACTTCGATCCGGTCGGCCACTACTCCCGGCCCGACGTCACCCAGCTGATCGTGAACCGCCAGCGGCAGTCCACGCTCCAGATCAACGACCGGACGGAGTGACCGCCGGCTCCGGGTACGCGACCGAGATCTTGCCGAGCCGCCGCTCCGCCCGCTCGATATCGGCGGCGAGCGCGGGGCTGAGCGGCCCGCCCGCCTGCAGGCGGGCCACGTAGCGGGCCCAGGCCGCGCGGGAGCGCGCCGCGTCCGGCCGCGCCGCCACCTCCGCGGTGATGCGATCCGCGAGCGGCAGGTCCGGGCTCACGAGCTGGACGAGCGCCAGCGCGCGGTCGAGCTGAGCCAGAGCCGCGTCCGGCTGGTCGAGCCAGGCCAGCGCGAGCGCCAGGTTGAGCGCGGCGTGCACCTGGTTCGGCTTGATGCGGAGCGACTCGCGCAGCTCCGGCACCGCCGGCCCCGGCTCCCCGCGGGCCAGATAGAGCGCGCCGAGCGACGCGCGCACGTCGGCGCTCCCGGGAGCCAGCTCGCGCGCGCGTCGCCCGTGCTCGAGACCGCTGTCGAGGTGGCCGAGCAGGGTCTCGGTGAGACCGAGCCCCGCCTGCGCGCGCGCGTTCGCCGGCGCGAGCCGGACCGCCTCGCGCAGGTGCTCGTCGGCCGCGGCGATCTCGCCCCGCGGCAGCTCCACGAACGCGAGGTTGACGAGCGGGACCGCGGCGGCGGGCGAGGCCTCGACCATCCGGGCGTAGAGCCGATCCTCGTCGCGCCAGTCCTCGTTGCGCCAGAGCGTCAGGCCGAGGTAGCCGAGCAGCAGCACCGCGAGACCGAGGGCCGGCGCGATCCGGAGCCGGGCCGCGCGGCCGAGCGTCACCTCACCGAGCAGGCGCGCCGCGAGCCAGCCGAGGATCAGGGCGTAGCCCACCGTCGGCAGGTAGAGGAAACGCTCGGCCATGAGCACGGTCGGGAACGGCAGCAGGTTGACCCCCGCGGAGGGCGCCAGCGTGATCCAGAACCAAAGCGCGCCGAAGCCCACCACCGGATGCCGGGCGAGCGCCCACGCCGTGCCCGCGAGCGCGGCGCCGAGGCCCACCACGGCGAGCCACCAGGACAGGTCGGGTGGAACGGTGACCGGCACGATGAGCCGATAGGGGTTCGCGGGATACGGCACGACCGTCATCCAGGCGTAGGACGCGATCGTCTGAAGAGTCGTGAGCAGCCGCGTGAGCGGCGGCGCCCACGCGCCCGCGGCCTCGTCGGCCGGGCCCCGCAGCGCGAGCGCGCGCAGCCCCAGGTAGAGCGCGAGCACGCCGACGTACGGCGCGTAGCGGGCCGCCGCGCGCCACGTGGCGCGGCGGTCGCGCAGGTCGCCGCGTACCCGCCAGTCCCAGAGTGCGAGGATCAGGGGCAGCGTGATCGCGACCTCCTTCGCGAGCAGCGCCAGGAAGTAGGCGCCGAGCGAGCCGGCGGTGGCGACCCATCCGCGCGCATCGCGGCTCTGGTCGTAGGCGAGCACGGCCAGCAGGAAGAAGAGAGTGGCGAGCACGTCGGTCCGGCCGGAGACGAAGCTGACCGACTCGGTGTGCAGCGGGTGGAGCGCGAAGGTCAGGGCCGCGATCACCGCGGCCAGCTCCCCGCCGGTGACCCGGCGCGCGAGCGCGAGCACGGTCAGGACCACCGCCACGTGGGCGAGCAGGTTCGTGAGGTGGAAGCCGAAGGGCCGGAGGCCCCAGAGCGTCATGTCCAGGAAGAAGGTCAGGGTGACCAGCGGCCGGTAGTAGTGGCTCGCCTCCCCGACCTCGGCCCAGAACTGCGAGACCAGGAGGCGCGGCAGCTCGCCCCAGTGATGGAGCCGCCAGCTCTGCTGGATCAGCAGCGTGTCGTCCCAGACGAGGTCGTACCCGAGCGTCGCCGCGTAGGCCGCCACCGCCACGAGGGCCACCACCAGCGCGGCGGCCCGGCGGGCCTTCAGGTTCTCGGACGGCTCCGATCGCGCGGAGACCGGCTGCATACCTGCCAGGTTCTCACGAACGCGATTAATCCCCTCGACTTCGGGATCAGCCGCCGAGCGCGGGGAACACCCGCTCCGCGAGGAGCTTGATGGTGCGCAGCACCTTGGCCTGCTCCATCCCCGGCCACTGCACCCGGAAGATGAAGGTGGTGGCGCCGAGGCGCTCGGCGTAGCGCCGGATCTCGCGGACCGCGTCGTCCGGGTCCCCCACGATGAAGCGGTCCGCCACCAGCTCCTCGAACTCGTGGGAGAAGCTGTCGCCCTCGGGCAGCGCCTTGTCCTGGCCCCAGGAGGCGTAGGCCTTGTACTTGGCCTCGAGGAAGGGCTGGCATTCCTTCATCGCGGTGCGGCGGTCGGGCGCCACGTACAGCTCCTTGATGATCGGCAGCTCGGCCGGGAAGGGCCGGCCCGCCTCGCGCAGGGCGCCGCGGTACACGTCCATCTGGCGCTCGAGCACCGCGAGCTTGGCGTGCGGATTGATGACCCACGCGTCGCCGAGCCGCGCGGCGCGGACCACCGCCGCGTCGTTGTTGGCCGCGAACCAGATCGGCGGATGCGGCTGCTGCACCGGGCGCAGCATCATGCGGGCGCGGGTCAGGTGGAAGAAGCGCCCGTGGTGCGTGACCTCGGCGCCCGACCAGAGCTGCTTGATGACCTCGAGGCCTTCCACCAGACGCCCCACTCGCTCCTTGGGCACGATGCCGAACGCCTCGTTCTCCTCCTCGCGGTAGCCGAGCCCAACCCCGAAGATGAAGCGCCCCTCGGTGATCACGTCGAGGGTGGCCACCTGCTCGGCCACGTCGACCGGGTTCAGCAGCGGCAGCAGGATCACGGTGGCGCCCACCCGCATCGGGCCCGCGTCGGCGGCGAGGCGCGCGAGGGCGGGCAGGCGCTGCACCTCCTGGAACGGGCTGGAGAGGAAGTGCTGGCCCATCACGATGAGATCGAAGCCGGCGTCGCGCGCGGCCCGCACCTGGTCCACGTGCTCGCGGAAGCGCTCGACCATCGAGACCCCGGGCGGATGCTGCTTGGAGACGATGAGGCCGAATTTCATGGAGTCCTCCGTGAGTAGAGCTCCGAGCGTAGCTTCGGGTGGGGCGGCGAGGCGGCGGAGGCGGGCGGGAGCAGATCGCCCTCCCGGAAGCGCGTCCAGCGCAGCGGGGCGAGGTCCCATCCGGGCGCCCGCCCGTCGACCACGAGCTGGGCCATGATGTCGCCGATCGCGGGCGCGTGCTTGAAGCCGTGCCCGCTCCAGCCGAAGTCGGCGAAGAGCCCCGCGTACTCCGGGATGGCCCCGAGCACCGGCTCGTGGTCGGGCGTGACGTCGTAGACGCCCGAGTAGCCGCCCATCGACAGCCCGTGCTCCATGCACGGGAAGCGCTGCGCGATCAGCTCCGCGTTGCGCACGATCTCGCCGGGATCCGCCCCCTCGTTGTAGGAATCGGGATCCACCACGTCCTCGTACGTCGACAGCCCGTGGATCGTGAGGTGGCCGGTCTCCGGGCGCATGTAGGTGCCGTGCGGGCGGTCGAGGATGGCGGGGTGGGAGGTGAACTGGGGCGGGCGCCGGAAGAAGCACATCTGGTGGCGCTTCGGGGTCACCGGCACCTCGACCCCGAGCGGGCGGAGGAGGCGATCGGCCCACAACCCGGCGCACACGACGACCACCGGCGCGCTGATGGTGCCCGCGGTGGTGCGCACGCCGGTCATCCGCTTGCCGTCCGCGAGCAGGGCCTCCACCGCCACGTACTGGACGATGGTCGCGCCCAGCTCCCGGGCCCGGCTCACCAGCGCGCTGGTGGTCGACGACGGATCCGCGTAGCCGGACTCCGGCTCGTGGGCGCCGGCCGCGACGTCGTCGACCGAGATCTCCGGGACCAGCCGCCGCACGTCGTCGGGCGCCAGCAGGTCCACCCGCGCGCCCAGCTCCCGGGCGCGGCGCACGTTCTCGCGCAGGTGCGGCGCGGTGTCCGCCCCCGCGAGCCAGAGCGCGCCGACCTGCCGGAAGCCGGGCTCGTCGGCGCCGCCGATCACGTCGCCCCAGTGCTGGAAGGTGTCGGCGGAGGCGCTCGCGGTCCGGGTGAGGAAATCCATCGCGTAGAAGCGGCGCACCAGCGCGGAGGAGCGTCCGGTGGGACCCGAGGCGAGGAACTTGCGCTCGACCAGCACCACCCGGCCCGCCTTCCGGCGCGCCAGATGGCAGGCCACGCTGGCTCCGTGCACTCCTCCTCCGACGACGACGACGTCCGCGGTCCCCGGCACGTCTGGCATTGGGCGCCTCCCGGGCGACATTATGCACCACGAATTGACCGCGGTCCCGGCGCGATGGTTGAATACGCGCCATGCTCGACGCCGACCTCGCGCTCACCGGCGGCAAGATCGTGACCCTGGATGCGCGGTTCCGCACCGTCTCCGCGCTGGCGATCCGCGGCGATCGCATCGCCGCGCTCGGCACCGACGAGGAGATCGCGCCGCTCATCGGGCCCGGCACGCGCCGGATCGACCTGCGCGGCCGGCTCGCGGTGCCCGGGCTCTTCGACGGCCACGCCCACATGGATCGCGAAGGCCTCAAGCGCAAGTGGCCTTCGCTCGCGGGCGCGCGCTCGATCGACGACATCCTCCAGATCGTCGAGAAGCTGGTGCGCGGCGCGGCCCCCGGAGAGTGGATCGTGACCATGCCCGTCGGCGAGCCGCCGCTCTACGAGGGGCTGCCCGACGCGCTCGCCGAGCGGCGCTGGCCCACCCGCCACGATCTCGATCGGGTCGCGCCCCACCATCCGGTCTACATCCGCGCGATCTGGGGACACTGGCGCAACACCCTGCCCCTCGTCTCGATCGCCAACACCCGGGCGCTCGCCCGGGCCGGCATCGATCGCCACACCCGACCGCCCGCGCCCTCCATCGAGATCCAGCGGGACGCCGCGGGCGAGCCCACCGGGGTCCTGATCGAGCACACCTACAAGCCGCTGGTCGAGCACACCCTGATGGCGGTGGCGCCGCGCTTCACGCTGGAGGATCGCGTGGCCGGGCTTGCGGAGTCGATGCGCGTCTACAACCGCTGCGGCACCACCAGCGTGTTCGAGGGCCACGGCATCTCCGCCGAGGTGCTCGCGGCCTACCAGGCGCTACGCGAGCGCGGCCGGCCGAGCGTGCGGGCCCACCTCCTCTGGAGCCCCGCGTGGCCGTCGGCAGAGCCCGGCGCGGTGACCGCGCTCCTCCGGAGCTGGGGGGCGTGGCTCGCCCGCCGCGGGCTCGGCGACGAGTACCTCCGCATGGGCGGCCTCTACACCGAGTCCGACTACTCGGAGGAGAACCGGCTGCGGGGGGCCACCTCGCCCTACACCGGCTGGGCGAGCTTCTCCTACCTGGCGGCGCTGCCCGAGGACGTCATGGTCGAGATGATGATCGAGGCGGCGCGCCACCACATCCGGGTCGGCAGCTTCACCCCGAACATCCTCGATCTCTACGAGCGCGTGAACCGCGCGGTGCCGATCGTCGACCGGCGGTGGATCATCGAGCACATCGGCGTCTATGGGGCGGAGGAGATCGCGCGCATCCGCGCGCTCGGCCTGGTCCTCACGAGCTACACCGGCCGCTACATCTGGCAGGACGGCGCCGCTCTCGCCCGCGAGCTCGGGCCCGGCGGCGCCTCGCGCATCGCGCCGCTGCGCGCGCTGCGCGAGGCGGGCGTCCACGTCGCGCTCTCGACCGACAACGTGCCGCCGTCGCTCTTCGACTCGATCCACCACGCGGTCGCCCGCAAGCCGCGCGGCGCGACCGCGGCGGTGGGCCCCGATCAGTGCCTGACCCGTGAAGAGGCCCTCGCGTGCGCCTCGCGCGAGGGCGCCTACCTCACCTTCGAGGAAGGTCTGAAGGGGACGCTCGAGGTCGGCAAGCTCGCCGACGTCGCGGTCCTGGACGGAGACCTCATGACGATTCCGGAGGACGCCATCCCCGGCATCCGCGCGGATCTGGTCGTGGTGGGCGGCGCGGTCGTCCTGGAGCCCGCCTAGCCGCCCCGCTTGAAGTACTGCACGGCCCGCTCGTGGCGCAGGGCGGCCGCGCGCGTCCTGAACGTCCCCAGGTTGCGGCGGCGCCCGGTGGCGCCACGCGAGGACCGCCCCGCCTCACGGACCGGTCAGATGCTCGAGCAGACAAGCCGCGACGCCGAGTGCGCTCACGATGAAGACGCCGGACACCAGGATCCGATGGCGATC
>DASZJM010000366.1:0-8306 GCA_035948165.1 Candidatus Methylomirabilota bacterium | reverse complement strand
CGCCGGTAGAGGTCGTTGAGGTCCGAGGTCGCGAAGCGGCCCCCGTCGAGCGGCACCAGCGGACGCAGCTCGGGCGGGATCACCGGCAGCACCTCGAGGATCATCCACTCCGGCTGGTTGCCGGACTTGAGGAACGCCTCGACCACCTTGAGGCGCTTGACGATCTTCTTGCGCTTCTGGGCGGAGGTCTCCACCCCCATGCCGGAGCGCAGCTCGCGGGCGAGCACGTCCATGTCCATCCCGCGCAGCAGCTCGCGGATCGCCTCCGCGCCCATGCCGGCCGAGAAGGCCTCGGGGCCGTGCTCCTCGTTCAGCTTGCGGACCCGGTCCACCGAGAGCAGGTCCTTCTTCTTGAGCCCCGGCACCTTGCCGGGATCGACCACCACGTACTCCTCGAAGTACAGGATCTTCTCCAGCTCCCGCAGCGACATGTCGAGGAGCTGCCCGATGCGCGAGGGCAGGCCCTTGAAGAACCACACGTGGGAGACCGGGGAGGCCAGCTCGATGTGGCCCATGCGCTCGCGGCGCACCCGGGCTCGCGTCACCTCGACGCCGCACTTGTCGCAGATCACGCCCGCGAACTTCATCCGCTTGTACTTGCCGCAGGCGCACTCGTAGTCCTTGGTGGGGCCGAAGATGCGGGCGCAGAACAGGCCGTCGCGCTCCGGCTTGAACGTCCGGTAGTTGATGGTCTCCGGCTTCTTCACTTCGCCGTGCGACCAGTCGCGGATCTTCTGCGGCGACGCGAGCTTGATCCGGATCGCCCCGAAGCTCAACGGCTTCGGGTGACGGTCCAGGATGCCCCACAGGTCCTTGGCGGGCTTGTCCTCGCGCACCAGGCTGCCGAAAGGCCGATCCGTCAGCATTCGATGAATCTCCTTACGACGGCTTCTTGCCGTCCTTCGGGATGAGTTCCACGTCCAGCGCCAGGCTCTGCAGTTCCTTCACGAGCACGTTGAAGGACTCCGGCGTGCCCGGCTCCAGGAAGTTCTCTCCCTTCACGATGGCTTCGTAGATTCGATTCCGCCCTTCCACGTCGTCGGACTTCACGGTCAGCATCTCCTGCAACGTGTGGGCGGCGCCGTAGGCTTCGAGCGCCCAGACCTCCATCTCCCCGAAGCGCTGGCCGCCGAACTGGGCCTTGCCGCCCAGGGGCTGCTGGGTCACCAGCGAGTAGGGACCGATGGAGCGGGCGTGCATCTTGTCGTCGACCAGGTGGGCCAGCTTGAGCATGTAGATGTAGCCCACCGTCACTTCCTGATGGAACGACTTGCCGGTGCGGCCGTCGAAGAGGCGCGTCTTGCCCGACGCGGGCAGACCGGCGTCCCCGAGGTGCGCGGTGATCTCGGCCTCGGTGGCCCCGTCGAACACCGGGCTCGCCACCCACCGGCCGAGGGCCCGGGCCGCCCAGCCGAGGTGGGTCTCCAGGATCTGACCTACGTTCATGCGGGACGGCACCCCGAGCGGGTTCAGGACGATCTCCACCGGCGTGCCGTCCGGCAGGTAGGGCATGTCCTCCTGGGGCACGATGCGCGAGACCACGCCCTTGTTGCCGTGGCGGCCCGCCATCTTGTCGCCCACCGAGAGCTTGCGCTTCACCGCCACGTAGACCTTGACCATCTTGATCACGCCGGGGGGCAGGTCGTCGCCGCGGCGCAGCCGGCCGACGCGCTCCTCCAGCATCCGGTCGAAGAACGCGATCTGGTCGTCGGCGAGGTCCTCGATCTTCTTCACGGTGACCGCGAGCCCGTCGTCTTCCTTGATCTTGATCTTCTTCAGCTCGTGCCAGGACAGGTTATCCATGTCCGGGCGGTCGATCTTGTCGCCCTTCTTGGAGAGCCGCTCCTTGGTGGTCGGATCGATCAGGTCCGCGATCAGGGTCTTGCCGAAGAGCAGGTTCTTGAGCTTCTGGTCGCGCTCCATCTCGACCATCGCGATCTCGTCCTGGTAGTCCTTCTCCAGGGCCGCGATCTCCTCGTCCTCGATGGACTTGGCGCGGTCGTCCTTGTCCACCCCGCGCCGCGAGAACACCTTCACGTCGACCACGGTGCCCTCGATGCCGGGCGGCACCGTCAGCGAGGTGTCGCGCACGTCGCCCGCCTTCTCCCCGAAGATGGCGCGCAGCAGCTTCTCCTCCGGGGTCAGCTGGGTCTCCCCCTTGGGGGTGATCTTGCCGACCAGGATGTCGCCCGCCTTGACCTTGGCCCCGATCCGTACGATGCCCGACTCGTCGAGGTCCTTGAGGGCCTCCTCCGAGACGTTGGGAATATCCCGAGTAACTTCTTCTTTGCCGAGCTTGGTATCCCGCGCTTGGACCTCGAACTCCTCGATGTGGATCGAGGTGTAGCGGTCGTCCTTCACGAGGCGCTCCGAGACCAGGATCGCGTCCTCGAAGTTGTAGCCGCCCCACGGCATGAAGGCCACCAGCACGTTGCGCCCGAGGGCCAGCTCGCCCTGGTCGGTGGCCGGCCCGTCGCCGATCACGTCGCCCGCCCTCACCCGGTCACCCTTGCCCACGATCGGGCGCTGGTTGATGCAGGTGTTCTGGTTCGAGCGGCGGTACTTGGTGAGGTTGTAGATGTCGAGCGGCAGGTCCTGGACCGGGTCCGCCTTCTTGGAGCGCGTCTCCGCGCGCACCACGATGCGGTTGGCCGACACGTACTCGACCACCCCCGGCCGCTTGGCGAGCACCACCGCCCCCGAGTCGCGGGCCACGATGTGCTCCATGCCGGTGCCGACCAGCGGCGCCTCCGGCTGCAGCAGCGGCACCGCCTGCCGCTGCATGTTGGCGCCCATGAGGGCCCGGTTCGCGTCGTCGTTCTCGAGAAACGGCACCATCGCGGCCGCCACCGAGACGAGCTGCTTCGGCGAGATGTCGATGAAGTGCAGCTCCTCCGGCGATACCATCTTGTACTCGCCGCCCTTCCGGGCCGAGACCCGGTCCTGCATGAAGCGGCCCTGCTCGTTCATCGACGCGTTGGCCTGCGCGATGACGTAGCGCTCCTCCTCGAGCGCGGTCAGGTAGACCGGGTCGCCCGGGAGCACGCTGCCGTGCTCCACCTTGCGGTAGGGGGTCTCGATGAAACCGAACTCGTTGATGCGCGCGTAGGTGCTGAGCGAGCTGATCAGGCCGATGTTCGGGCCTTCCGGCGTCTCGATCGGGCAGATCCGGCCGTAGTGGGTCGGATGCACGTCGCGCACCTCGAACCCGGCGCGCTCCCGCGAGAGGCCGCGCGGGCCCAGGGCGGAGAGGCGCCGCTTGTGGGTCAGCTCCGCGAGCGGGTTGGTCTGGTCCATGAACTGGCTCAGCTGCGAGGAGCCGAAGAACTCCTTCACCACCGCCGAGACCGGCTTGGCGTTGATGAGGTCGTGCGGCATCAGGTTCGTGATGTCGGAGATCGACATCCGCTCCTTGACCGCCCGCTCCATCCGGGTCAGGCCCACCCGGAACTGGTTCTCCAGCAGCTCGCCCACCGAGCGGACGCGCCGGTTGCCGAGGTGGTCGATGTCGTCGGTCGGCTTGCTCCCCAGCTTGACCTGGAACAGGTGGCGCACCACGAAGACCACGTCCTCGCTGCGCAGGGTCTTGATGTTCAGGTTCGCCCCGATGCCGAGCTTCTTGTTGATCATGAAGCGGCCGACCCGGGCCAGGTCGTAGCGGCGCGGGTCGAGGAACATCCCGCGGAAGAGGGCGCGGGCCGACTCCACCGTGGGCGGATCGCCGGGGCGCAGCCGCCGGTAGATCTCGACGAGGGCCTCGTCCGGGTTCTTGAAGTGATCGCGCGAGAGGGTCTCGTGGAGCGACCCGTCGGTCTTGCCCGGCACCAGGGCCAGCAGCTTGAACGCGGCCACCCGCCGCCCCATGATCTGGGCCAGCAGGGTCGCGGTGACCTCCTGGTTCGTCTCGACCAGCACCTCGCCGGTCTCGGAGTCGACCACCCGCCCGCCGGTCCGGCGGCCCACCAGGGACTCGGCCTTCACCGGGATCTTGGTGACGCCGGCCTCGGCCAGCTTCTCGATGATCTTGGGGTTGAGGGTCTTGCCCGCCTGGACGAGGGCCTCCTTGCCGCGCGGGGCCTTCACGTCGTCGGCGACCTTGGCCCCGTTGTGGACCTCGGGGGAGAGCTTCACCCACGCGGTGCGGTCCTCGAACGACAGCACCTCCTCCGACTCGTAGAACTGGCTGAGGATCTCCTCGTCGGACAGGATCACGCCCTTCTCGAGGAACCAGAACGCGCGCAGGAACGCGGTGGCCAGCATCTTGCGGCGCCGGTCCACCCGCACGTAGAGGATGTCGTTGGCGTCGAACTCGAACTCGACCCAGGACCCGCGGTAGGGAATCACCCGCGCCGAGAACAGCAGCTTGCCGGAGGCGACCGTCTTGCCCTTGTCGTCGTCGAAGAACACGCCGGCCGAGCGCTGGAGCTGGGACACCACCACCCGCTCCGTCCCGTTGATGATGAAGGTGCCCTTCTCGGTCATCAGGGGCAGCTCGCCGAGGTAGACCTCCTGCTCCCGGACCTCGCGCACGGTCTGGGTCTTGGTCTCCTTGTCGTTGTCGACCACCTTGAGCCGCAGGGTGACCTTCAGGGGAATCGCGAAGGTCATGCCGCGGTCGTGGCACTCCTCGACGGTGTACTTGGGATCGCCGAAGTGGTAGCTGTGGAATTCCAGCGTGGCGTTCCCGTTGTAGTCCTGGATCGGGAACACCGACTTGAAGACCGCCTGCAGTCCGTTCTCGTCGCGCCGCTCGGGCGCGATCTCCTTCTGGAGAAACTGCTCGTAGGACTGCTGCTGGATCTCGATGAGGTTCGGGATCTCGACGATGGACGGGATCTTGCCGAAGTCCTTGCGGACCCGGCGCCCGCACTCGATGTTGCGCGCCATACACCCTCCGCGCCCCGTGCCACGGGGCTGGGCTCGACCCACCGCCGTCACGTACTCCGGGGAGTCCGGAGCCGCGCCCAGCGGCGACACGTTAGTGTGAGCGGGAAGCCGAACGCGACTCCCCGGTCTGCGTCACTCCGATCGCGGAGGTTATTTGACTTCCACCGTGGCTCCGACCTCCTCGAGCTTCTTCTTCATGTCCGCCGCTTCCGCCTTGGCGACCTTCTCCTTCACCGCCTTCGGCGCCCCGTCCACGAGATCCTTGGCCTCCTTCAGGCCCAGACCGGTCAGCTCGCGCACCACCTTGATGACCTGGATCTTCTTGTCCCCCGCCGCGTTCAGCACCACGTCGAACTCGGTCTTCTCCTCGGCGGCCGCTCCGCCCGCCGCCGCCCCGCCCGCCGCGGGCGCCGCCACCGCCACCGCGGCGGCCGCCGACACGCCCCACTTCTCCTGTAGCAGCTTCGAAAGCTGGGCCGCTTCGAGCAGCGTCAGCGTGTCCAGCTTCTCCGCGATCTCTTCGATATTCGCCGCCATCTCGCCTGCCTCCTGTGAATGCTCCGTCGTGGTTGACTGCGACTCCGTCAGTTCAGCTCGCGGCGGGCTGCTCGCCGGCCTGCTTGCTCCGTGCCTCCAGGACCTGGACCAGCTGCCGCTGCGGGGCGGTCAGCAGCGACACCAGCTGCGACAGCGGCCCCTGCAGCGCCCCCACCAGCTGGCTCCGCAGCGCTTCCTTCGACGGCAGGTCCGCCAGCGCCTTCAGCTCGGCGGGCTGGACGACCTTGCCCTCGACGAATCCCAGCTTGATCGTGAGCGAGGGGTTGGCCCGCACGAAGGCCTGCAGGGCCTTGGCCACCGGCACCGGATCCTTCGCGGTGAAGACGAGCCCGGTGGGCCCCTTGAAGTGGGTGCCCAGCGGGTCCAGGGCCAGATCCTTCACGGCCAGGCGCGCCAGCCGATTCTTCACGACCTTGTACTCGGCCGACGCCGCCTTCAGCTGCTTGCGCAGGTCGGAGAGCTGCCGCACGGTGAGCCCGCGGTACTCGGTGAGGACCGCGGTCTTGGCGGTCCCCAGGCTCTCCCGGAGACTCGCGACGCTCTGCACCTTCTCTTGAGTGGGCACGTCGCGCTCCCTATAGGGCCTTCTTGAACAGGTTCGCCACCCGCTGGACGTCCAGATGGATGCCGGGCCCCATGGTGGAGGACACCGTCACCGAGCGCAGGTACTGTCCCTTGGCCGCGGAGGGCTTGGCCCGCACGATCGCCTCGAGGAGGGCGAGGGTGTTCGCGACCAGGTGCGGCTCCGCGAACGACTTCTTGCCCACCGGCACGTGCACGTTGCCCGCCTTGTCCACCCGGAACTCCACCTTGCCCGCCTTGACCTCGCGCACCGCGCGCGCCACGTCGAACGTCACCGTCCCGAGCTTCGGATTCGGCATGAGGCCGCGCGGGCCCAGCACCTTGCCGAGCCGGCCCACCTGCCCCATGAGATCGGGGGTCGCCACCGTGGAGTCGAAGTCCATGAAGCCGCCCTGGATCTTCTCCACCAGGTCCTCGGCCCCCACCACGTCGGCGCCCGCCTCGCGCGCCTCCCGCTCCTTCTCGCCCTTGGCGAACACCGCGACCCGCACCGCCTTGCCGATGCCGTGCGGGAGTACGATCGCTCCGCGCACCATCTGGTCGGCGTGCTTGGGATCCACCCCGAGCCGCAGGGACATGTCCACCGTCTCGTCGAACTTGGCGTTGGGCAGCTTCTTGAGGATGCCGAGTGCCTCCTCGACCGAGTAGGACTTCTCGCGATCGAAGAGCGCCTCGGCCGCCTTCAGCTTCTTGGTCACGGTCGGCATGACTAGATGACCTCGATGCCCATGCTGCGGGCGGTGCCTTCGACGGTGCGCATCGCGGACTCGATGGAGTCGGTGTTCAGGTCCACCAGCTTGGTCTGGGCGATCTCGCGCACCTGGGCGCGGGTCACCTTGCCGATCTTGTCCTTGTGCGGCACCGCGGAGGCCTTGGCGATGCCGGCGGCCCGCTTGAGCAGCACCGCGGCGGGCGGCGTCTTCACCACGAAGGTGAAGGACCGGTCCTGGTAGATCGTCACCACCACCGGGAGGATGAGTCCCTCCTGGTTGCTGGTCTGGGCGTTGAAGCCCTTGCAGAACTCCATGATGTTGACGCCGTGCTGACCGAGGGCCGGCCCCACCGGCGGCGACGGATTGGCCTTCCCGGCCGTGATCTGCAGCTTCACCATCGCCTGGACTTTCTTCGCCATGCCTAGAGCCTCTCCACCTGGTAGTACTCGAGCTCGACGGGCGTGAGCCGCCCGAAGATGGCCACCATGACCTTGAGCTTGCCGCGCTCCGGGTTCAGGTCGTCGATCGCGCCCTGGAAGTTCACGAACGGGCCCTCGATGACCCGCACCTTGTCACCCTTCTGGAAGGTCGACTTGAGCTTCGGCTTCTCGGCGCCTTCCTCCATCTGCCGCAGGATCCCCTCCACCTCCTCGGGCGGGAGCGGGACCGGCTTGGACCCCGAGCCCACGAACCCGGTGACCTTCGGGGTCGAGCGCACGAGGTGCCACGTCTCGTCGGTCAGCTCCATCTCCACCAGGAGGTACCCGGGGAAGAACTTCTGCTCGGTCTCGATCTTCTTGCTCTTGCGGATCTCCCGCACCTTCTCGGTCGGCACGATCACGCGGCCGATCGAATCTTGAAGTCCGAAGATCCGGGCGCGGGACTCGATGCCGGACGCCACCTTGTTCTCGAAGCCGGAGTAGGTGTGGACCACGAACCACTGCTTGGCCGCCGTCCCCGTCTCGCTCATTTCAGGATCACCCCCACCAGGCGGGACAGGGCCACGTCGACCGCGCCCAGGTACATCGCCAGGACGAACACCACGACCAGCACCACCGCCGTGGAGGCCGCCACGTCCTGGCGGCTGGGCCAGTTCACCCGTCTAAACTCACCCGCCACTTCCTCGAAGAACTCCTTCACCCGCTTCAGAAATTCCATGCTCTCCCGCGATTCTCGCTAATCTGGCAGGCGTGGAGGGATTCGAACCCCCATCCCCTGGATTTGGAGTCCAGTGCTCTAGCCGTTAGAGCTACACGCCTCCGAGCCGGCCCTACTTCGATTCCTTGTGCGGGTGGTGCTTGCGGCACCACTTGCAGTACTTCTTGATCTCCATCCGGTCGGGATGCGTCCGCCGGTTCTTGGTCGTCGAGTAGTTGCGTCGCTGGCAGTTCGTGCACGCGAGCGAGACGATGTCGCGCATGGGGCTAGTCCGTGATCTCCGCGACGACGCCGGCGCCCACCGTCCGCCCGCCCTCCCGGATCGCGAACCGCAGCTCCTTCTCCATCGCCACCGGCTGGATCAACTCGATCGTCATCGTCACGTTGTCCCCCGGCATCACCATCTCC
>DASZJM010000365.1:0-7929 GCA_035948165.1 Candidatus Methylomirabilota bacterium | reverse complement strand
GGCGTGGTCGTCCACGCCAGCAGCCACTCGCGGTCGCGCCCGACCACCGGCAGCGCCACCACCACCGACCGGTGGGTCACCTCCGCGTACGAATCGAGCATCTCGTGCTGCGAGATCGAGGTCCCGCAGCGCACGCACCACGGCATCACCCGGTGCCCGCGGTAGAGCCAGCCGCGCCGGTCGCACTCCCGGAGGAAGTGCCAGATGTACGTCATGTTGACGTCGGACATCGTGTAGTAGGAGCGCGGCCAGTCCATCCACTGGCCGAGGCGCCGGGACTGCTCGGTCTGCATCGCGGCGTAGTGGAGCACGCGATCCCGGCACGCCCGCGCGAAGGCCTCGAGGCCCATCGCCTCGATCTCGCGCTTGCCCTCGAAGCCGAGCGCCTTCTCGACCTCGACCTCCACCCACAGGCCCTGGCAGTCGAAGCCGTTCTGGAAGCGCTGATCGAACCCGCGCATCGCCTTGTAGCGCTGGAAGACGTCCTTGTAGGTCCGGCCGCGCGCGTGGTGCACGCCCATCGGATTGTTGGCGGTGATCGGCCCGTCCAGGAAGGCGTAGCGCGGGCCCCCCCGGTTCTTGGCCACCAGCCGGGCGAAGACGTCCTCGCGCTCCCAGACCTCGAGCATCTCGCGGCCGATCCTGACGAAATCGAGCGGACCCGGCTTCGTGAACATGTCGTCTCCCGGTGTTGGATGATCGTTCGGTGCTCTCGTGACCCGGGACCCGCGACGACCGCGCGTCCGCCCCTGGAGCGGGCGGAAAAGCGAAACGGCCGCCGAGAGTCCCCGACGGCCGTGTGGAGAACGCGGAACGTGACCGTCAGATCAGGGAATGCCCCCCACGGTGATCGACGGTCTAATTCGTGACATGACGGTACTGTAGCACGAGCGCGCCCGCGGAGACAATCGGGGCCGCTCAGTCGACGACCGCGATGACCTCGACCTCGACGAGCAGATCGGGGTGGGCGAGCCGGCGCACCTCCACGGTGGTGCTGGTGGGCATCGCCCCGAAGTACTCCATGCGGACGTCCACGTGCTTGAAGAACTCGTCGATGTCGGTGACGTAGGTGTTGGTCTTCACGATGTCGGCGAGGGTGGCCCCCGCCGCGGCGAGCGCGGCCTTGACGTTCTCGCCGACCTGGCGGATCTGCGCGCGCATGTCGCCGGCCCCCACCACCTCGCCGGCCGGCCCGCGCGCGAGCTGCCCGGACACGAAGATCGTCCGCTTGCCCTCGACCACGACCACGTGCGAGTAGAGCACGTGGCCTCCCACGACCCGCTTGCTGAGCGACGGCGGCTGGATGTTCTGGCGCTTCACGCGTCCCTCCTCACTTGAGCCTCAGGTCCTGAGCGGTGGGTGGCGGTTGGCATGCCGCATACCGTAGTCTGAGGGGCCGGGAAGGTCAATCGATGGGAGGGCGACGGGAGGTCGGATCGCGCATGCTGCCGACGCACGGACGCTACGAGTACTCGAACATCACCACCCGGCCCGACTACGCCTGGCCGGGGGGCCGGCGCCTCGCGGTCTACCTGGCCCTCAACATCGAGGCCTTTGGCTTCGGGGTGGGGAAGGGCGCGGCCATCGCCCCGCCCGACCAGGCCCAGAGCCACAGCGTCTACAGCTGGCGGGACTACGGCAACCGGGTCGGCATCTGGCGGCTCTTCGAGCTGCTCGACGAGCTGGGGCTTCCCGCCGAGGCCCAGATGAACGCGGCGGTCTACGAGATGGCGCCCGACATCCCCGCGAAACTGCGCGCGCGGGGCGACGAGATCCTGGGCCACGGCCTCACCAACTCCGACGAGCAGGGACACCTGGCCGAGGATCGCGAGCGCGCGCTGATCGCGGAGGCGACCGCCGCGATCGAGCGGCACGAGGGCGCGCGGCCGGTGGGCTGGATGAGCCCGTGGCTCTCCAACAGCTCGGTGACCATGGACCTGCTGCAGGAGGCGGGCTACCGCTACGTGATGGACTGGACGATGGACGACCAGCCGGTGTGGCTCCGCACCCGCAAGGGCCGCATCCTCTCGATCCCGTACCCGATCGAAGTCAACGACACCCGCGGCATCATCTGGTACCACCACACCTCGCAGGAGTTCGCGGAGATGATCACCGACCAGTTCGACGAGATGCTGGCCCAGTCCGCGCGCCAGCCGCTGGTCTGCCCCATCTCGCTCCACCCGTTCGTGTTCGGCCGCCCGTACCGCATCCGCCGCCTGCGCCGCGCGCTCCAGCACATCCTCGGCCACGGGGATCGCGTGTGGATCACGCGGCCGCGCGACATCTGCGCCCACATCGAGTCGCTTCCGGCCGGCGTCGTGCCCGGCAGCCGCTGACCCGGAGCTCAACCAGGAGGACCACATGAACATCGGCGTCGTGTTGCCGCAGACCGAGATCGGGAACGACCCGGGGGCCATCAAGGCCTACGCGGAGGCGGTCGAGGAGATGGGCTTCACCCACATCCTGGTCTTCGACCACGTGCTGGGGGCCAACCCGGAGCGGCCGGGCGGATGGAAGGGGCCCTACACGTACCGCCACGCCTTCCACGAGCCGTTCGTGCTGTTCGGCTTCCTGGCCGCGGCCACGCGCCGGGTCGGCCTCGTGAGCGGCATCATCATCCTGCCGCAGCGCCAGACCGCACTGGTCGCGAAGCAGGCCGCCGCGGTGGACGTGCTCTCGGGCGGGCGCCTGCGCCTCGGGGTGGGAGTGGGCTGGAACCCGGTGGAGTTCGAGGCGCTCGGCGAGGACTTCAACACCCGCGGCCGCCGCATCGAGGAGCAGATCGAGGTGATGCGCGCGCTCTGGACGAAGGAGCTGGTCACGGTCAACGGCGCGCACCACCACATCTCGGACGCCGGCCTCAACCCGCTGCCGGTGCAGCGCCCGATCCCGGTGTGGATGGGTGGCGAGACCGAGGTCGTGCAGCGGCGCATGGCCCGCGTCGCCGACGGGTGGATGCCGCACTTCCGGCCCGGTGCCGAGTCGCAGGGCGTGATCGATCGGCTGCACGGGTGGATCCGCGAGGCGGGCCGCGATCCGAAGCGCTTCGGGATCGAGGGGCGCATGACGCTGCCCCAGATCCCGCCCGCCGACTGGGGCAAGGAGCTAGAGGGGTGGCAGGCGATGCGCGGGGTCAGCCATCTCTGCGTGAACACCGGCGGCATGGGGCTCAAGACCCCGGCGGATCACGTGCAGACCCTCCGGCGGTTCCGCGAGGCGGTGGGCCTCAAGTAGCGCGGCGCTCCAAGGTTTCATTGACCGGCCGCACCGCGTAAAGTTGTAGGGACCCCATGGCCACGCGCGTCGCCCGAGCCATCCCCCGCCGGCCCCGCGCCGGAGGCGCCCGCCGCGCCATCCGCTGGCTCCGCTCGCCGCGGGCCCGGCGGCTCTGGCGCCGGGTGCGGACCGCGCCGCTGGCCCTGCGCCTCGTGGTGGGGCTGGTCGTGCTCGTGGTGCTCTGGTCCGCGGTGAACTGGACCTACCACGTGATCCGCAAGCCCACCGAGCTGTTCTTCCCGGTGAGCGGCACGCTCGCGAAGGCCCCGCCCGAGACGTGGCGGCAGTACGCCCCGCTCTTCCGTCGCCACTCGACCGCCACCATCTCGCCGGAGCTGCTCGCCGCGCTCGCCCAGGTGGAGGGCTCGGGCGACCCGGTGGCCCGCACCTACTGGCGCTGGCAGGTGGCGTGGAACCCGTTCGACGTGTACCGGCCCGCCTCGAGCGCGGTGGGCATGTACCAGATCACCGACCCGACGTTCCGAGAGGCGCGCCGCTACTGCGTGCGCGACCACGTGGTGATCGAGGACGGCTGCTGGTTCCGGGCGCTCTACGTGCGGGTGCTGCCGAGCCACGCGGTGGAGATGACCTCCGCGCTGCTCGACCGCGACGTGGCCCGCACCCTCGAGCGCCGGCGCATCGTCACCGCGCTGCCGCGCCAAAAGCAGGACCTGGCCGCGGTCATCCACCTGTGCGGGACCGGCCCCGGCGACGACTTCGCCCGGCGCGGGTTCCGGGTCGCCCCGGGGCAGCGGTGCGGCGACCACGACGTGGCGGGCTACCTGTCACGGGTCAACGGGATGAAGCGGCAGTTCGCGCGTCTCGCCGCCGCCGAGGCTCCCGCCGAGCCCGTCATCTCGAATCCGCGATAGCCGTGGACCATCACGCCGGAGGGACCGTCATGCCGAAGGTCATGCTCAAGCTCGGGCCGCTCACGCGCCTGCTCGTCGGCCTCGCCCTCGCGCTCGCCATCGCGGGATCGCCCGCGCCGGCCGTGGCCCAGGTGGGCAAGCCCATCAAGATCGGCTTCCTGGCCCCGCTCACCGGGGCGGCGGCCCAGATCGGGCGCGACATGGAGAACGGCTTCGCGATGTACATGGAGGAGGCCGGGCACCAGATGGCGGGCCGCAAGGTGGAGGTGATCGTGGAGGACACCGCGGGCAACCCCGGCACCGCGATCGCTAAGTTCCGCAAGTTCGTGGAGAGCGACCGGGTGGACATGGTGGTGGGGGAGGCCTTCGCCCACATCGGCTACGCGCTCGCCCCGAAGGCCGACGAGTACAAGATGCCGACGATCTTCCCGGTCATCGCGGCCGACGACCTCACCCAGCGCAAGCCGTCGAAGTGGGTGGTGCGGCTCGGCTGGACCGGCAGCCAGCCGTCGCATCCCTTCGGGGAGTACGCGGCCAAGACGCTCGGCTACAAGCGCGTCGCGGTGTTCGGGACCGACTACGCCTTCGGCTACGAGGTGGTGGGCGGCTTCCAGCGCGCCTTCGAGGAGGCGGGCGGGCAGATCATCCAGAAGCTGTGGGCCCCGCTCGGCACCAGCGACCTGGCGCCCTATCTCAGCCAGCTCAAGCGCGACGCCGACGCCGCGTTCATCATCGTGGTCTCGAACTCGGCCCTGCGCTTTCCTGCGCAGTACCGCGACGCGGGCCTCACCGGACGGCTCCCGGTGATCGGCGGGGCGGTGATCGCCGACGAGTCGGTGCTGCCCACCTTCGGCGACGAGGCCCTCGGCATGGTGACCCCGCTGATGTACAGCGCCGCGCTCGACACCCCGGCGAATCGCCGCTTCGTGGCCGAGTACCGCAAGAAGTTCGGCAAGGTGCCCTCCTACTTCTCGGAGACCTGCTACACGAGCGGCCGGTGGATCGCGGAGGCGGCCCGAGCGGTGGGCGGCCGCGTGGAGGACCGCGAGAAGTTCATGGCCGCGTTCCGCACCGTGGAGATCCCCGACGCCCCGCGCGGGCCCCTCAAGCTGGACCAGTGGGGCAACCCGATCCAGAACATCTACGTGCGGAAGGTGGAGCGCAAGAACGGCGAGCTGCAGAACACGGTGATCCACACCTTCCCGGCGATCTCCCAGTTCTGGACCTACAAGCCGGAGGAGTACCTGAAGCTGCCGGTGTACGCGCGCGACTACCCGGCCTGCCGGTTCTGCTAGGGGCCCGGATCAATGCTGACCCGCGTCGACCACGTCATGATCTGCGTGCCCGATCTCGAGCGCGGCATCGACGCCTACCGGCGCATCGGGTTCAACATCTACCCGGGCGGCGCCCACACCGGCCGGGCCACCCACAACGCGATCGCCTTCACCGGCGAGGAGTACATCGAGGTGCTGAGCATCCGCGACCGGAGCGCGGTGGCGCCCGGTAGCGCGGACGAAGGGCTCGCGCGGTACCTGGACGAGGGCGGCGGGTTCCGCGTGATCGCGCTGCAGAGCGACGACCTCGAGGCGGACGTGGCGGCCATGCGCCGGCGCGGGGTGGACGTGGGGGAGATCCGCGATGGGGGCCGGCGCACCCCGGCGGGGCAGGAGCTGCGCTGGCGCGCCGCGTTTCCTGGGCCCGGCGTCCCGCTGCCCGTCTTCTTCATCCAGCACCTGACGCCGCTCGCGGAGCGCCGACGGCAGGTCGCCCAGGCGGGCGACCATCCGAACGGGGCGCTGCGGGTCGAGCGCGTCTACATCACGGTGCCCGACGTGGTCGGCACGTCCCGGCTCTGCGCCCGCGTGCTGGGACTGCCCGAGGCGACGATCCAGCGGGGCGCGGTCATCAAGGCGGACATGGCGGTGTTCAACCTGGGGCCGACCGGGCTCACGGTGGCCCAGCCCGCGGGGCCGGGACCCGCCGCCGAGGCGCTCGCCCGGCGCGGGCCGGGCCCGTTCCAGGTGCTCTACCGCACGACCAGCATGGACGCGGCGGCGCGGTGGATGACCAACCACGGCCTGCCGGAGCCGGCGCGCGGCGTGCGCAACACCGGCGAGTCGGCCATCCTGGTGGATCCCGCGCACGCGGGCGGCGCGTACGTGGGCTTCGTCGGCCTCGCCTAGTCCTTCCGCTCGCGCTCCCGGTAGTCGCCGAACGCGGCGTCGCGCTGGCTCAGCAGGTCGCGCACGCTGCTCCCGTCGCGCTTGAACTGGGCGCGGTAGGCCTGGCTCGCCGCGGTCGAGAACGCGAGCGCCTGCAGCTCGGTGCCCGCGCGGATGGCCGCGCGCAGTCCCATGACCTCCATCGCCCGGTGGACCGCGCGCTTGTTGATCTGGCTGAGCTCGGTGGGCACCAGCGCGACGCGCTCGGCCACCGTGAGCACGGTCCTCTCGAGGTCCGCGGCGGCGACCGCCCGGTTGGCGAAGCCCTTGGCCGCCGCCTCGGTGCCGCTGATCGCGTCTCCGGTGAGGTACATCTCCATCGCGGCGCGCATGCCCATGAGGAACGGATGGAACTGGTTGTCGGGCGGGCTCATGAGCCGGGTCGGCGGGTAGCCGATCCGCGCGTCCTCCGCCACGTAGACGAGGTCGCAGCACGCGGCCAGCTCGCTGCCGCCGGCCAGGCAGTAGCCGTGTACCTGGGCGATCACCGGCTTGGCCAGATCCCAGATCGTGAACCAGCCCTCCACCACGTGCCGCGCCCACTGCCCGGGTCCGCCCGGGGAGTAGAACGGCTGGTCCTTGGAGTTGTCGGCGGAGAGATCGTAGCCGGACGAGAAGCACGGTCCCGCCCCGCGCAGGACGGAGACCTTGACCGTCGCGTCCGCGTCCGCCGCCCTCAGCGCGGCGAGGATGGCGCCGCGCAGCTCGTTGCTGAGCGCGTTGCGCTTCTCCGGACGGTTCAGGGTGAGGCGTCGGACTCCGGGGAGGGGATCGTCGAGCACGAGCACGGGGGTGGCCATGGAGCCGAGCATGCCCCAGGCGGCGCGGCGGGCGCAACGCCCCGGGGAAGAGCTCGCGCTGCGGCTCAGGCGAGCTGGGCGCGGACCGCGCGGGCGCCGTCGACGAGCGCGCGGAGCTTGCCGAACGCGGTATCGCGCGGCAGGTACTTCATCCCGCAGTCCGGCGCGAGCACGAGCCGGTCCGGGGTCACGCGGGCGAGGCCGGCCCGGATGCGCGCGGTGACCTGGTCCATCGTCTCGACGGCGGGGTCGGCGAGATCGATCACTCCGAGGATGATGGTCTTGCCCGCGAGCTCGTCGAGCACGCCCAGGTCGAGGCGGGGCTGCGCGGCCTCGATCGAGATCTGCTGCGCGGTGGTCGCCGCGAGCTGGGGGAGGAACGAGTAGCCGGTCGGCTTCTGGTGACGCACCACCGCCGCGTAGCCGAAGCAGAGGTGGAGCGCGGTCGGCACGGTGAGGCCCTCGAGCGCCCGGTTGATCGCGGGCACCGCGTAGCGCTTGGCCCCCTCCGGATCGTTCCGCAGCCACGGCTCGTCGAGCTGGATGAGATCAGCCCCCGCCGCCTGGAGGTCGCGCGCCTCCTCGTTCACCGCCGCGGCCAGGTCCATCGCGAGCGCCTCCATGTCCTCGTAGAACTCGTTCCTGGCCTGCTGGGCCATGGTGAACGGGCCGGGCAGGGTGATCTTGGCCGGCCGGTCGGTGTGGCGGCGGAGGAACTGCATGTCGCGCAGCTCCACCGGCCGCATCCGCCGCACCCGC
>DASZJM010000364.1:0-1740 GCA_035948165.1 Candidatus Methylomirabilota bacterium | reverse complement strand
TCGGGCAGGCGGACCGAGAAGGAGCCGCCGAAGCCGCAGCACTGATCGGCGCCGGGCAGCTCCACCAGGTCCACCCCGCGCACTCCGCGCAGCAGGGCGCGGGGCGCGGCGGACTCGCCGAGCCCCCGCAGGAGGTGGCAGGAGTCGTGGTAGGTCACCTTGCCCTCGAAGGGCGAGTCGATCCGCGTGACGCCGAGCACCTCGACCAGGAACTGGGAGAGCTCCCGCGTGCGGCGGGCGAGCGACTCAGCGGCGGCCCGCAGCGCGGGATCGTGCTTGAGCAGTCCCGGGTACTCGGTCTTGACCATCCAGGCGCAGGAGCCGGACGGCACCACCACGTGCTCGGCGCGCTCGAAGACCTTCACGGTCCGCGCCGCCACCTCCGCCGCGTCGTGGTGGTAGCCCGAGTTGAAGAGCGGCATGCCGCAGCAGGTCTGGCCCTCGGGGAACTCGACCCGGACGCCCAGGCCCCGGAGCAGCCGCACCATCGCCACGCCCACCTCCGGGAAGAACACGTCGCCGAGGCAGGTGATCATCAGGGCGGCCCGGACCGGGGCCATCGACTAGCCCGCGGGCCGCTTCATGTGGGCGGGGGGCGGCGCCACCACCACCAGGACCAGCAACAGCGCGGGGCCGTCGTTGACCAGACCGTGGTCCACCCCGGCGGGGGCAACCACCGCCTCGCCCGCCTCGAGCCGCTCCTCGGTGTCGCCCACCCGGAAGCGGCCGGCGCCCTCGATCACGTAGTAGATCTTGTCCTCGCCCTCGTGCCGATGCGGCGACTGCGACTGGCCGGGGGCCACGCAATAGAGGTCGAGCTGGGTGCGCGCGGTGCCGGAGAGGCCGATCTTGGCCATCTTGTCGGCCGCGACCTTCACGTGGTCCCGGACCCGGATCTTCATCGCGCGCTCACTCGAGCGCCCGCGCCAGCAGCGTCACCGGGTGCACCACCTCGACGTCGAGGCCCGCCGCGCGGCAGTGCTGGCGGATCTGCATGAGGCAGCCCGGGTTGCCGGCGGTGACGACGCGCGCGCCGGTCTCGCGAATGCGGGCCGCCTTGCGCCGGCCGAGCTCGCCCGCCATCTCCGGCTCGAGCAGATTGTAGACGCCGGCACTGCCGCAGCAGAGGTCGCTGTCCGGCAGGTCCACCAGGGTCAGCTCCGGGATGCGGCGCAGCAGGCTGCGGGGCTCGGCGCGCACCCGCTGGCCGTGGGCCAGGTGGCAGGCGTCGTGATAGGTCACGGTGACGGGCAGCGGGCGCAGCGGCGGCAGCTCGCCGGCTGCGAGGACCTCCGACACGTCGCGCACGCGCTCCGCGAAGAGGCGCGCCGCGTCCTCCGGGAGCCAGTGGCCGTACTCCTTGAGCGCCGAGCCGCACCCCGCCGCGTTCACCACGATCAGGTCGACGTCGCGGAAGGCGGGCATGAGCCGGCGCGCCATCTCCCGGAAGTCGTCGATCCGACCGGCGTGTAGGTGGAGCGCGCCGCAGCACTCCTGCTCGCGCGGCACCACCACCTCGTAGCCCGCCGCGGCGAGGAGCCGCACCGTGTCCGCGTTCACGTCGGGATAGAAGAAGCGCTGGGCGCAGCCGAGCAGGACGCCGACCCGACCGCGCGCGCGGGCGCCGCGGGCCGGAACGCGCTCGGGCAGCGGTGCGGCCGACGCGGGCACCGGCGGCAGCAGGGCCTCCATCGCCCGCAGCTTCGCGAACGGGGCGAGCAGGCCGAGCCCGCGCACCAT
>DASZJM010000363.1:0-26899 GCA_035948165.1 Candidatus Methylomirabilota bacterium | reverse complement strand
GGCGAGTAGCCGGCCAAAGTACGGGCCAGGTCGCCGACCACACGCTCCAGATCAGACCGCGGCACCACGCGGCTCACGAGACCCATCTCGTAGGCCTCCCGCGCGGGCACCGGCTCGCCGGTGAGGATCATCAGCAGGCCGCGCTTGCGCCCCACCGCGCGGAGGATCGGGGCCATGACGATCAGGGGCAGCAGGCCAACCTTGATCTCGGGCAGGCCGAAGACCGCGTCGTCCGACGCCACCACGATGTCGGCGCCCGCGGCCAGCCCGCAGCCGCCGGCCAGCGCGTAGCCGTGCACCTGCGCGATGACCGGGGTGCGCATGCGGGCCATCAGCTCCAGGATGCGGGCGAGGCCGCCGAAGGACTCGCGCGCCTGCAGCGTGGTGCCGCGGTCGGCCACCTGCTTGAGGTCCGCCCCGGCGCAGAACGCGCGATCTCCCGCCCCGCGGAGCACGATGGCTCGCGCCGCGGGATCGTCCTCGAGCCGGCGGAGGCTCGCCTCCAGCTCGCGGAGGGGGGCCTCGTTGAGCGCGTTGCGCACCTCGGGCCGGTTGAGGGTGACGCGTGCCACCCCGTCGGCCACCTCCACCTGCAGCACCGGCTCGCTCACCCCTCCGGCTCCTCGTCGAGCAGCGCGAGGAACTGGCTCAGGATGCGCGCGGTGGCGCCCCACACCACGTCGTCGGGTGACACCTGGTAGAAGAGCACCGGGTGCTGCTCGCCGTCCCGCTCCCACACCTCGGTGCGAAAGATGGCGGGATCGCGCAGGGTGGCGAGCGGCACCTCGATGACCCGCTCGATCTCGCGCCCGTCCGGCTCGAACGCGACCGGCTCGCGTACGATCCCGACCACCGGGGTGATCACGAAGTTGGTGGCGCGCGTCGGGATGTCGTCGAGCAGGCCCAGCACCTCGACCGCCTCGGCGGGGAGGCGGATCTCCTCCCACGCCTCGCGCAGCGCGGTCTCCACCCGGGAGCCGTCGCGGGTCTCCACCACCCCGCCCGGGAACGAGAACTGCCCCTTATGGTGGGGCACCCCCGACGTCTTCTTGGTGAAGACCACGTGGGGCCCTCCGTGATCGGTCACCGGCACCAGCACCGCGGCCGAGACCAGATCGGCGCGGTCGAGCGTCGCGCGCGGGCGACGGCTCAGCGCCGCGTCGAGGCGTCTACGCAGGGCCTCCAGGTCCATCCCGCGATCAGACGAACCGGCACGACACGCTGCCGAGACGTGTGAAGGAGGCGCGCGCGGATTGGCCGGCGGTGGGACGCAGCACCTTCGAGATGGAGCCGGTGAGCACGATGTCGCCCGCGCGCAGGCCGCGTCCCATCCCGCCCAGGGCGTTGGCCGCCCACGCGAGCGACACCAACGGATTGCCCAGGACCTCGGCCGCGGTCTGGGTGGCGACGATCTGCCCGTCCTGCTCGAAGACCACGCCTTCGAGGGCCAGGTCGAGCCCGGCGAGCGGGGTGAGCGGGCGACCGAGCACGATGGCGTTGGTGTAGACGCCGTCCGCGATCACGTCGACTCCGCGCGGGGTGCCGCCGAGCCGGAAGTCGATCAGCTCGAACGACGGCATGGCGCCCTCGACCGCGAGCAGCGCGGAGGCGGCGGTCACGCCGGGGCCGGCCAGGTCCGCCTTGAGGAGGAACGCGACCTCCACCTCCACGCCCGGCGCGACGAACCGCGCCAGGGGCACCGCGTCCCCGCTCCCGAAGACGCCGGAGCCGAGCAGGAAACCCAGCACCGGCTCGGTCACCCCGTGCCGCTCCTGGAGCGCCGCGGTGGTGAAGCCCACCTTCCAGCCGATCACCCGCTCGCCGCGCGCGATCAGGGCCTGCTCGAGCTCCCGCTGAAGCGCGTAGGCCCGCTCGAGCGTGAGATCGGGGGTGGATTCGCTGAGCGGGCTCGCCGGGCGGCGGCCCAGGCGGCCCGCGAGGAGGTGCTCGACGAGGGCGGCGGTCACGGCGCGGGCCGGCTCAGCGGGCCACGGGCCGCGGCTGCAGTCGGTCGACGACCGAGGCGAGCACGCCCGCGGCGCTGCCGCGAACCAGCAGGTCGGCCTGGCCGTCGTGCGGGGTCTCGGTCAGGTTCACGATCGCGAGGCTGGCGCCGGCGTCCTTGGCGTGGAGCGGCATGTACGCGGCGGGATACACCACGAGCGAGGAGCCCACCACCACGAACAGATCGCAGGCCCGCGCGCGGCGCTCGGCCTCCTCCAGCTCGACCCGCGGCATCGCCTCGCCGAACATGATCGTGCGCGGCTTGATGATGCCCCCGCACGGCGGATCGCATATCGGCACCTCGACGCCCGCGTCGAGCCACTCCTGGATCCGCTCGCGCTCGTAGGGCGTCTCGCACGCGAGACAGCGCGCCCGCGTCGCGTTGCCGTGCAGCTCGATGACCCGGTCGGCGGGAAGCCCGGCGCGCTGGTGGAGGTTGTCGATGTTCTGCGTGATTACGCAGTCGAGCTTCCCGAGCCGCCACAGGGTCACGAGGGCGTGGTGGCCGGGATTCGGCTCGGCCCGGCGGATGACCGGGAACGTGGTGCGACCGAGCTCCCAGTAGCGACGGCGCCCCGCCTCGCTGCCCATGAAGTTCTGGAAAGTGAACTCGCTGGGATCGAAGCGGTCCCAGACCCCGCCGGGACTGCGGAAGTCGGGGATGCCGGACTCGGTGCTGACCCCGGCCCCGGTAAAGACCACGATGCGGTCGGCGCGCGAGACGAGGCCGGCCAGCCGATCGACCTCGGACGGCGTCACGAGCGGCGCTTCTTCTTCGCCTTCACGGCCTTCCTGGCCGGCCGCTTCTTCGCCGCCTTGGGCTTGGCCTTGCGGCCGGCCGAGGCCGGGCGGGCCTTCGGCTTCGGTCGGCTCGCCAGGTGGAGCTCGTTCCGGCTCCCGACCCCGCCCCGCACCCGCGGTCCGCTCGCGATCACCTGGATCCACGCGGTGAGATCGGCGGCCAGCTCGGGATAGGCGTGGTCGCGGTAGGTCTCGAGGGCGCGGAGGGCGGCCGGGTCCTTCCACGGCTTGAGCACGAACGGCGCCTCGGGGTCCTGCGTGTCGAAGGGCGCCTCGGTGGCCATGGTCATCACGATGTACCGCCGGGTCAGCTCTGGCATGTCGATACCCTCCTCGTAATGGCTCCTCGTCCTCTCGGGCCGTCCAAGCCTACTCTGGGCCCGGGCGGGCCTGCAAGCCTCCCGGCGGCCTCGCGCGGCGTCCCGCGGCTAGCCGAGGCCGAGCAGCCGTGGGATCACGAGGGTCACCCACGGCACCAGGATCACGATGAGGAGTCCCACGCACATCATGTAGACGTACGGCATCATCGCGCGGGTCGCGCGGTCGCCCGGGATGTTGGCGATCCCGCAGGCGATGAAGAAGCCGACGCCGATCGGAGGCAGGAACAGCCCGATGCCGGTGGCCGCGACCACCACCGTGCTGTAGTGGATCACGTCGATGCCGAGCCGGCTCACCACCGGCATGAAGGTCGGGAGCAGGATCACCACCGCGGGCAGCCCCTCCAGCACCGCGCCGAGCACGATGAAGAGCAGCGCGGTCAGGGCGAGGAACACGAGGTTGCCTCCCGGCACCGCGAGCATCGCCTTCAGCAGGAGCTGTGGGATCTGCTGCACCGCCAGCACCCACGCCACCACCGCGGCGGTGCCGAGGAGGAAGCACACCGCGGCGGTCACCACCGCGCTGTGGACGAGGATCCGGGGCAGGTCGGCCCACGCGATCTCGCGGTACACGAAGACGCCGACGATGAACGCGTAGATCACCGCGAGCACCGCGGCCTCGGTCGGGGTCACGACCCCGCCCAGGATGCCACCGAAGATGATGGCGGGCAGGCCCAGCGGGATCACCGCGTCGACGAAGGCTCGCCCGATGTCGCCCCAGGAGGCCCGCGCCCGCGCCTCGATGCCGCTGCGGCCCGCGTCGTACCAGATGTAGGCCATGATCGCGAGCGCCAGGACCACCGCGGGCAGGAAACCGGCCGCGAACAGGGCGGCCACCGAGACGTTGGCCACCGAGCCGATCACGATCATGAGGATGCAGGGCGGGACGAGGATGCCCATCGCGGAGGCGGCCGAGACCACCGCCACCGCCTGCTCCGGCCGGTAGCCCGCCCGCAGCATCGGCGGGATCATGGTGGAGCCGATGGCGGACACGTCGGCCACCGTGGAGCCGGAGATGCCGGAGAAGATGTACTCCGCGACCACCACCGCCATCGAGAGACCGCCCCGGATCCACCCGACCAGCACTTGGGCGAGCCGGACCAGCCGTACCGCGATGCCGCCGGTCTCCATGAAGGCGCCGGCCAGGATGAAGAGCGGGATCGCGAGCAGCACGAACGAGTCCACCCCCTCGAAGATCTGCTTCACGATCACGGTGAGCGGGTACTCCCCGCTCCACCAGAGGCCGATGAAGCCGGCCACCCCGATGACGAAGGCCACCGGGATCCCCAGCAGGAGCAGCACCACGAACGACACCGCGATGATCGGGATCATGCCGCGGCGGCTCCGGAGAGGCCGCGGAGGGCGCGCCAGAGATGGGGCAGGCTGTAGAGGATGATCAGCGCGCCGCCCGCCGGCACCGACGCGTAGACGTACTGCTTGGAGAGGCCCATCACCGGGGTGCGCTGGAACTGCCCCAACTCCACCAGCTTCCAGCCCTGCTGGCTCAGGAGCAGCCCGAAGCCCATCAGCACCAGCACCCCGACCAGCTCGGTCACCCGCCGGAGGCCGGGCGGGAAGCGATCGACCACGAGGTGCAGGCGGAAGTGGGCGGCGCGCCGGACTCCGACCGCCGCCCCGAGGAACACGATCCACACGAAGAGGAGGCGGGCGATCTCGTCGTACCAGGTGAAGGTGCGGGCCATCACGTAGCGGGAGAAGACCCCGAGGAAGACGTCCGCGCACAGCAACACCATCATCACCAGCAGCAGGCCCTCGACGACCTGCGAGAGCGCCCGGGCGACCACCTACTTCGACGCCGCCTGGACCGCCGCGCGGAGGCGCGTCATGAACTCCTTGCCCACCTGACCTTCCACGTAGTCGTAGGCCGGTTTCATGAGGGCCTGGAAGGCGCGGATGTCCTTCACCTCGTTGATCTGCACGCCCGCCTTCTTCATGACCTCGAAGTCGCTCTTCTCCTTCTCGACCTCGAGCCGGCGATGGAGCTGGCAGGCCTCCCGCATCGAGTCGTCGATCATCTTCTGCACGTCGGCGGGAAGGCCCTGGTACTTCTTGAGGTTCATGAACCACGCGATCGGCGGGTAGGAGTGCCGGGTCAGCGAGTAGTACTTGGTCACCTCCTGGAACTTGTCGGAGGTAAACGTGAAGGACGGCAGCTCCATGCCGTCGATGGTCCCCTGCTTCATCGCCAGGTACACCTCGACGTAGGCCATCGGCACCGGGTTCGCCCCCATCGCCTTCATCATGGCCACGTAGGTGGGCGACTCCTGCACCCGGATGGTCTGGCCCTTCATGTCCTCGGGAGTGACGATCGCGCGCTTGTTCGACATCATGTTGCGGAAGCCCCAGCCGCCGCCGAAGCAGAAGGCCTTCAGGTTCTTGGCCTCCATCTTCTTGAGCAGCTCCTGCCCGAGCGGACCGTCCATGACCTTCCACACCTGCTCGCGGGTCGACCACAGGAAGGGCAGGTCGAGCGACTGGTAGAGCGGCTCGAACATGCCGCCCACCGGCGCGCTGCCGATCGCGACCACGTCGATGGTGCCGAGCTGCACGCCTTCGAGATGCGCGCCCTCTCCCTTGGCCAGCGCGTTGGCGATGTGGACGTCGACCCTGATCCGGCCCTTGCTCTTCTCGCCGAGCTGCTTGGCGAACTGCTCCATCGCGTCGTTCAGCGGATTGCCGCCCGAGGTCACCGTGCCCGCCTTCCAGACGTACTGGGGCGCGGTCTGGGCCGGCGCGACAGAGGCGGCTCCCGCGACCACGAGCGAGCAGAGGGTCAACGCGAGAGCCAGGCGATGGGACATTGGTCAGGTCTCCTCGGAGTCGAGTGGGCGCGATCGGGCCGGCGTCATCGGAAGCCGCCCCTGTGTAGCACGCGGGCTCCCGGGGGGTCAAGGCGGCGAGCCACTGGACTTCCGCCCAGCGCCGGGGCAGGCTGGGGTCGCGGCCGCGGCCGCGGTCTCACATTCGCCCCACCCCGGAGGAGGAGCACGATGACGGAGTCGACTCTCGATGGGCTGCACGGACGCCTGGAGCGCCTCGAGCGCGAGGTCACGTGGTGGCGCCGCGCGGGCATCGCGGCGCTCGCGTGCGCGGGACTGCTCGGCGCGGTGGCGGCCACCGTCAGCACCAACCCCGACGAGGTCAAGACGCGGCGGCTGGTGATCACCGACGGGGATGGGCGCCCGCGCGCGGTCTTCATGGTGGACGACGGCGACCGCACGCGGCTCTCGCTCACCGATCGCGACAACGGCACCACCGCCGATCTCACCGTCATCCCCGGGCAGTCCGCCGCGCTCTCGCTCTCGCTCGCGCGCGCGGGCGCGCAGGCCCAGCTCGCCGCCACCGGCGACAACGGCCAGCTTTCCGTCGGCACGCGCGGCCAGCGCGGATGGCTCGTGGCCGCGCCGACCGGATCGAGCCTCGGGCTCGGTAACGACTCGGGCAAGCCGCAGGTCTCGCTCGCCACGAGCCCGACTCTGAGCCCGAGCCTGCTGCTCGCGGACCGGGACGGCAACGCGGTGTGGAAGGCCCCGTAGACGAAAAACGTCGCCTTTTCCGACAATTTGTAAGCGACGCGGCGCGCGCCGGCGCAATCCCTTCCCGCGCGTTCCGGGCGGGTCCGTGTTATCAGCGTTTTAGCCCGGCCGTCCCGTGGCATTCCTCTTGCTCGATCCGTCACCCTTGGAGCCCCCAATGCCCCAGGGACCGATCAATCGGGAGGTGGCGTTTGCCGGCCAGCAGGTTCGCCGCAAGGTGATCTTCGCCCTCACCCTCTGCTCGATCCTCCCGCTCCTCCTCCTCACCTACGCCTTCAGCGCGCCGGTGCGCGAGCTGCTCGGACCCCTCGCCGGCCTGGCCGACGCGATGAGCGTCCCCGCGTTGCTGATCTTCACCGGGGTCCTGATGGCGGGCGGCGCCTTCGTGGTGTGGGACATCGCGACCGCGCTCTCGCGTGCGGCGCAGATCAGCAACGAGGAGAATCCCGAGCTGCCCGCCGAGTCCGGCCGCAAGGACGAGATCGGCACCCTCATGAGCTCCTTCGCGCGCATGCTCGCGACCATCGAGCAGCAGTCGCACGAGATCAACGAGTTTCCCCGGCGACTGGACCAGCTCATCCGCGAGGCCTTCCGCGACTCGCTCACCGGCCTGCCCAACCGGGCCCTCTTCATGGACCGCCTCGCTCACGCCCTCACGCGCGCGGAGCGGGCGGGCAGCAACCTGGCCGTGCTCTTCATCGACCTCGACCGCTTCAAGATCCTGAACGAGACGCTCGGGCACGAGGTCGGGGACCGGCTCCTCACCGAGGTCGGGCACCGCATCGCGGCGTGCCTGCGTCCGGAGGACACGGTGGCCCGCCTGGGCGGCGACGAGTTCGGCCTGCTCCTCGAGGACACCTCCGACCTGACCGCGGCCACCGCGGTCGCCGAGCGGGTCTCGGTCGACATCCAGCGGCCCTTCGTGGTCGAGGGGCGCGACGTGCTGATCTCGGCCAGCATCGGCATCGCGCTGACCGCGGGCGGCTCCATGCAGCCCGAGGAGGTGCTCCACAACGCGGACCTCGCGATGTACCAGGCCAAGGCCGAGGGTCGCGGCCGCTACGAGCTCTACCAGCCGGGGCTCAGCGTCTCCACCCGCGAGCGGCTCGATCTCCAGTCGGACCTCCGCACCGCGGGGGCCCGTCAGGAGCTGACCCTGCGTTACCAGCCGGTGGTGACCCTGGCCACCCTGCGACCCGTCGAGGTCGAGGCGCTCATCCGCTGGGATCACCGGCGCCGCGGCGCGCTCCTCCCCGCCGACTTCATCGCGCTCTCCGAGGAGACCGGGCTCATGGTGCCGATGGGCCAGTGGGTCCTGCGAGAGGCCTGCCGTCAGATCCGGGCATGGCAGGCCGAGGGCTCCGGGACGCCTCCCCTGGTGGTGGGCGTCAATCTCTCGGCGAGCCAGTTCGAGCGCGACGCGCTACCCGACGAGATCGACACCATCCTGCGCGAGACCGGGCTGCAGCCCCCCCGGCTGCAGCTCGAGGTCAGCGAGGCCGTCCTCATGCGCGACGACCCGCGGATGCTGCACCGTCTGGAGGCGCTCAGGGGGATCGGCGTGCGGCTCGCCATCGACGACTTCGGCACCGGATACGCGTCGCTCTCCTACCTCAAGCGGCTGCCGGTCGACAGCCTGAAGATCGATCGCTCGCTCATCAAGGGCGTGGGCAGCGACACGGAGGATACCGCCATCGTCCGCGCGGTGGTCACCCTCGCCCGGAGCTTGGGCATCATGGTGACCGCGGAAGGCGTGGAGACCGCCGAGCAGCTCTTCCAGCTGCGCGCGCTCGGTTGCGATCAGGGGCAGGGCTACTACTTCGCGCGGCCGGTCTCGGCCGAGCGGCTGCCCGAGCTGCTGTCCAGCCTCGACGCCGACGACCGGCACGGGAGCCCGTCATGTCTTGGGTAGCGCTCCGCGCCCTGCTGCGCACTCTCCTCCTCCGTCTGGGCGGGATCGCGCTGTTCACCGTGGCCGTCGGCCTGAGCCTCGGCTGGCTCCTCGGCGTGGCGGTCTCCGAGCCCGAGTGGACCGAGACCGCGGCGATCGCGCAGCGGGCGGTGGATCGCAGCGGCCTGCCCGAGCTGCTGGCCGGCCAGAACGCGCGCAGCCCCAAGCGCTGGGCCGACGAGAGCGCCCGCTTCGTCCGCGAGCTCCCCGGCGTGGTGCAGATCAAGGTGTGGGATCCCCAGGGCAACGTGGTGTGGGCGGTGCAGTCGAGCGTGATCGGGCAGCACTCCGAGGGACCAGAGCTGCGGGACGCCCTCGCGGGCCGGGTCGCGGTGCGCTTCACCGCCCTGGCGCCGCCGAACGCGGCGGCCGAGAACTTCGTCGCCCCCAACGTGGCCGACCTCTACGTCCCGGTCTACAGCCCGGGCGCGGCCCGCGTGGTCGGGGTGGTCGAGCTGTCCCAGGTGCCGCTGCGCATGGACGCCACGCGGGAGCGGTGGGGACAGGTCGCCTGGATCATCGCCCTCGGCACCGGGGGCGCCCTCTGCCTGATCCTCCTGCCCGCGGCCTGGCGGAGCCATCGCCGCGTGCGGGCGGAGGCCAGCTCGACGGCCCAGCGCTCGGCGCAGCGCACCCAGGAGCTGCAGCGCACCACCGAGCAGCTGCGCGAGGCCCTGAAGGCGGTCAAGCAGCGCGCGCAGGAGACCGATCGGATGCTCGAGGTGACCGAGGCCATCGGCTCCGCCCTCGAGCAGAAGCAGCTCTTCGAGGTCATCGCCCACGGGGCGGCCCGCGCCTGCCGAGTGGACCGGTGCTCGATCTTCCTGCGCGACAAGTCGGGTCAGCTCATGGTGCCGGTCAGCTCACAGCTCTCGGACCAGAAGACCGCGCTGTCGAACGGCGACGGGGCCGAGTCCCTGCGCGCCCTGGCCCTCGAGGAGATGCCGCCGTTCCTGCTCGAGGCGGTACGCCGGCAGGAGCCGGTGGTCATCTCCGACCCGGGCAGTGACCCGCGCGTGCCCCAGGGCTGGGTCGGCCTCTTCCAGGCCAAGTCGGCGCTGGTGGTGCCGCTGATCCACCAGGGCCGCACCGCCGGCGTGCTGATCCTCGATCACCTGAAGACGCTCCATGTCTTCACCGAGGAAGAGATCCGCCTCGCGACCACGCTGGCGGCCCAGGCCGCGGTCGCGCTCGAGAAGGCCCGCCTCTACGACGAGATTCAGCAGCGCCTGCAGCAGACCGAGACGTTGCTCGCGGTGAGCCAGGCGATCGGCTCGGCGCCCGACCTCACCGAGGCCATCCGCCGGACCACGCGGGAGATGGTGCGCATCCTGGGCGCCGACGCGGGCGTGGCGTGGTGCGTGACCCGCGGGGGCGACCGCTTCATCCCCCTCGCCGGGTATCACGTGCCGCGTGAGCTCCGCGAGCCGCTCTCCGGCCTGCCCATCGCTCCCGACGATCCGCTCATCGACCTGGTCAAGCGCCTCCGCACCGCGCTCCAGTCCAGCAACAGCAAGACCGACCCGCGCTTCAACCAGCCGGCGCTCAACCTGATGCCCCACACCTCGCTCCTGGTCCAGCCGGTCCAGGTCAGCGACGAGCTGCTCGGCATCTTCGCGATCGCCTGGGTCCGCGAGGCGCACGCCTTCACGATGGACGACCTCCGCCTGGCCGACGGCATCGCCAAGCAGGCCGCGGTGGCCATCGAGCTGCACCGTACCCAGCGCACCATCATCGAGCAGGAGCGCCTGAACGCGGTCGGCAAGATGGCGAGCGGCCTCGCCCACGACTTCAACAACGCGCTGGTGCCGATCTCCGGCTACGCGGAGATGCTGCTCGAGCACCAGGAGATCCTCCAGGAACCGGCCAAGGCCACCAAGTACCTGAAGCTGATCATGACCGGCGTGGAAGACGCGGCCAGCGTGGTGAGCCGCCTGCGGGAGTTCTACCGCAAGCGCGAGGAGGGCGAGACCTACCGTCCGCTCTCCCTCAACCAGATGGTCGAGCAGGCGGTCGCCCTTACCCGGCCCCGGTGGCGCGACGAGGCCCTCGGCAGCGGCCGCACGATCCTGGTCGAGGCCGACATGCGGCCCGTTCCCAAGGTCCTGGGCAGCGAATCCGAGCTGCGCGAGCTGCTGACCAACCTCATCTTCAACGCGGTCGACGCGATGCCGGACGGCGGCAACATCCGGATCCGGACCGGCCTGCGCGAGGTCGCCGCCGGCGAGGAGGGCCACGCGGGCTCGGCGGCAACCCAGGTCTTCCTCGAGGTGAGCGACACCGGCACCGGCATGACCGAGGAGGTCCGCCGCCGGTGTCTGGAGCCGTTCTTCTCCACCAAGGGCGAGCGCGGCACCGGCCTCGGCCTGCCGATGGTCTTCGGCATCGTCAAGCGCCACCGCGGCACCCTCGACATCGAGAGCGCGGTGGGCAAGGGCACCACCTTCGTGGTCCTCCTCCCGGCCGACACCAGCCAGGCCCGCGAGGTGCAGCAGCGCACCCAGGCCCCGAGCGGCCCGCTCCACGTGCTGGTCGTGGACGACGAGCCGATCGCCCGCGACGTGCTCACCGAGTACCTCACCGGCGACGGCCACACCGTGCAGACCGCGGTCAACGGGCGCGACGGCTTCGAGAAGTTCAAGGCGGGCACCTACGCGGTCGTCATCACCGACCGGGCCATGCCCGAGGTGGGGGGCGACCAGCTCGCGGCCATGGTGAAGGAGGCGTCGCCCACGACCCCGGTGGTCCTGCTCACCGGCTTCGGCGACCTGATGAACGCGGCGGGCGAGAAGCCGGAGGGCGTGGACCTGGTCGTGAAGAAGCCGATCCGCCTCGGCACCCTCCGCGAGGTGCTCGTGAAGATGACCGATCCGCAGGCCGCCGCCGCGACCAGCACCCCCGCCTAACCCACCATCGACTCCGGCCGGACCTCCCGGTCGAACTCCTCCGCGGTCAGGTATCCGAGCTTCACCGCCGCCTCCTTGAGGGTGAGCCCCTCGGCGTGCGCCTTCTTGGCGATGGCGGCCGCGCGATCGTAGCCGAGCCGGGGCGCCAGGGCGGTGACCAGCATGAGCGACCGGTCGACCAGCTCCTCGATCCGCGCCCGATCCGGCTCGATGCCCCGCGCACAGTGGGTGTCGAAGGAGTCGCACGCGTCGGCGAGCAGCCGCACCGAGTGCAGCACATTGTGGATGATGAGCGGCTTGTAGACGTTCAGCTCGAAGTGGCCGGACATCCCGCCCACCCCCACCGCGACGTCGTTGCCCATCACCTGGGCGCAGACCATGGTGAGCGCCTCGCACTGGGTGGGGTTCACCTTGCCGGGCATGATCGAGCTCCCCGGCTCGTTCTCGGGGATCCGGAGCTCCCCGATCCCGCAGCGCGGGCCGGAGGCGAGCCAGCGCACGTCGTTGGCGATCTTGGTGAGCGCCCCGGCCAGGGTCCGGAGCGCGCCGTGCGCGCCGACGAGCGCGTCGTGGGCGGCGAGGGCCTCGAACTTGTTGGGGGCCGACACGAACGGTCGGCCGGTCAGGTCCGCGATCGCCCGCGCGGCGCGCTCGCCGAAGCCGCGCGGGGCGTTGAGCCCGGTGCCGACCGCGGTGCCGCCAAGGGCCAGCTCGAGGAGCCCGGGCATGGCGGCCCGGATCTGCACGAGGGCGCGGTCGAGCTGGCTCGTCCAGCCGGAGATCTCCTGGCCGAGGGTGAGGGGCACCGCGTCCTGGAGGTGGGTGCGCCCGATCTTGACGACGTCGGCGAAGGCGCGGGACTTGGCCCGCAGCGTGTCGCGCAGGCGCGTGACCACAGGGACGAGCCGGCCCTCGATCTGCTCCACCGCCGCGATGTGCATGGCGGTGGGAAACGTGTCGTTGGAGGACTGGCTGCGGTTCACGTCGTCGTTCGGATGCACCGGCTGCTGCGAGCCGAGGCGACCGCCCAGCATCTCGATGGCCCGGTTGGCGATCACCTCGTTGGCATTCATGTTGGTCTGGGTACCGCTGCCGGTCTGCCACACCGAGAGGGGAAAGTGCGCGTCCAGCCGCCCGTCGATCACCTCGTCGGCGGCGGCCACGATGGCCCGCGCCTTGTCATCCGGGAGGAGACCGAGCTCGCGGTTCACCCGCGCGCACGCTTTCTTTAGAATACCGAGCGCCCGGACGATCTCGCGCGGGAAGTGATCGTCGCCGATGCGGAAGTGCTCGAGCGAGCGCTGCGTCTGGGCGCCCCAGTACCGGTCGGCCGGCACCTCGATCGTCCCCATCGTGTCCTTCTCGGTCCGCGTCGTCGCCATGGACTCCTCCTCCGGTCGCTTGAGCGCATCCTCGCCATCGCATAGTATCGGGCGCAAGGAGAGCACACAAATGGACTGCTGCGCTCACGAGGGACCGGCCGCGGGCGACGCGCGCTTCGACTTCCAGCGGGTCGCCGACGGCGTCCACGTCGCGGTCGCGGCGCCCGCCTACAAGGTCAACTCCAACACCGCGATCATCGAGAGCGACGACGGGGTCGTCATCGTCGATACGCACTCCAAGCCCTCCGCGGCCCAGGTCATCGTGGCGCGGGTGCGGGAGCTGACCCCCAAGCCGGTCCGCTTCGTGGTCAACACCCACTTCCACTGGGACCACTGGCACGGCAACGAGGTCTATCCCGCCGCCTATCCCGGCGCCGAGATCATCACCAACCAGCTCACCCGCGAGGCGATGGTGCGCAAGGGGCTCAAGCGCATCCAGGATCACGTGCGGCAGGTCCCCGCCGAGGTGACCCGCCTCCGCGCGGAGCTGGCCGCGGCCACCACCACCGAGCAGCGGGCGAAGCTCCAGGCCGACCTCCGCCTCGCCGAGTCGTACCTGGCCGAGGTGCGGGCGCTCAAGCCCGCCCTGCCCACGATGGCGTTCGAGCGCACCATGAAGCTCTACCGCCGCGATCGCGAGATCCACCTGCTCTACCTGGGCCGCGCCCACACCGAGGGCGACGTCTTCGTCTATCTCCCGCGGGAGCGCACCGTCATCACCGGCGACGCGGTCATCGGCTGGACGCCCTACATGGGGGACGGCTACCCGGAGGACTGGGTCAGCACGATCGACCGGCTCGCCGAGCTCGACTTCGACACGATCATGATGGGCCACGGCAACCCGGCGGGCCGGGAGTGGCTGGGCACCTTCCGCGACTACATCCACGACATGGTGGAGGCGGTCCGCGAGGAGGTCGCGACCGGCGCGAGCCTCGACGAGATCAAGCAGCGGGTGCCGCCGCGGCTGGCCCCCACCTACGAGAAGGCGTTCGCGATCTACGAGCACTACCGGCCGTGGCGGGCCGGACTCCTGGCCAACATCGAGCGGACCTACGCGATGGTGAGCTGAGGCGCATGGCCGAGGGAGACCTCTTCGACCCGCTCTCGCCCGCGTTCCACGCCGACCCCTACCCGTTCTACCGCCGGCTGCGCGAGGCGGATCCGGTCCACCTGAGCGGGCTCGGGCTCTGGATCCTCACCCGCTACGAGGACTGCGTGACCGCCCTGCGCGACCCGCGCTTCGGCCGCGACGGCTTCGAGGCCATCCTCGCGGCCCAGTACGGCGAGGAGTCCGAGACCGGCCGCCTCCCGCGCTCGATGCTGTTCCGCGACCCGCCCGACCACACCCGCCTGCGCGCGCTGGTCAACCGCGCGTTCACCCCGCGGGTCATCGAGGGCCTGCGCGGCCAGATCCAGGGCGTGGTGGACCGCCTGCTCGACCGGGTCGAAAGCCACGGGGGCATGGACGTCATCGACGATCTCGCCTACCCGCTCCCGGTGACCGTCATCTGCGACATGCTGGGGGTGCCGGCGGGGGACCACGAGCAGATCAAGGCGTGGTCGTCCGACATCATCCGGAGCCTCGACGCGATCGGCATCCCGTCCGATCCGACGATCGTCGAGCGCGGGCGCGTTGGCCGGCGCGGCATCGCCGACTACTTCCGCGCGCTCCTGCCCGAGCGTCGCCGTCGGCCGCGCGCCGACCTGCTCTCCTCGCTCATCGCGGTAGAGGAGCAGGGTGACCGGCTCACCGAAGGCGAGCTGCTCGCCACCTGCGTGCTCCTCTTCATCGCGGGGCACGAGACCACCGTGAACCTGATCGGCAACGGGCTGCTCGCCCTGCTGCGGCATCCCGGCGAGCTCGCGCGCCTCCGTCGCGAGCCCGCGCTCATCGGCAGCGCGGTGGAGGAGCTGCTGCGCTACGACAGTCCGGTGCAGCGGACGGCCCGAATCACCAACACAGAGGTGGAGCTGGGGGGCAAGACCATCCCGAAGGGCGCCTTCGTGGTCACCGCCATCGGCGCCGCCAACCGGGATCCCGCCCACTTCCCCGACCCCGATCGGCTCGACGTGGCCCGCGCGGACAATCGCCACATCGCCTTCGGCTTCGGCATCCACTTCTGCCTCGGCGCCCCGCTCGCGCGAGTGGAAGGGCAGCTCGCCCTGGGGACGCTGCTGCAGCGGATGCCGGGGCTCCGGCTGGGCGCCCAGCCCCTGGAGTGGCGCGAGTCCTCGACGCTCCGAGGCCTGAAGGCGCTCCCCGTCGAGTTCTAGCCCCCCACCCTCTCCCAGGTGGGAGAGGGCAGGGTGAGGGCTCGGCCTACTTCAGCGCGTCCACCCCCGCCTTCGCCACCTGCCCGTCCTGGGGCGCGGTGCCGCCGGAAACGCCGATGGAGCCGATGATCTTGCCGTCCGCCATGAGCGGGATGCCGCCCTCGATGGGGCTCGCCCCGGTCACCCGCAGCAGGCGCAGGTTGGCTCCGCCCTGAGAGACCGCGTCCTCGAACGCCTTGGTGGGCCGCCGGAACGCCACCGCCGACCAGGCCTTGTCCTTCGCGACGTCGATGCTTCCGAGCTGGGTGCCGTCCAGCCGCTGCATCATCACTGCGTGTCCGCCGGTGTCGAGGATGATGATGGCCATGCCCCAGTTGTTCTTCTTGGCCTCGGCCTCGGCTCCGGCCATGACCTTCTTCGCCTGCTCGAGGGTGATGGGCGCGCCGTAGGCCGGCGGCGGAGGCGGCGGCGTCTGGGCTGAGGCCACGCCGGCGCCGTGTACGATCATGAGTGCGATCGCCAGATATACCAGTCTTTTCGTGATCATACGTGCCTCCGCTGGTGAAGTGGGTTTAATGGCGTAATCTCGAGGCGCTGCGCGCAGATAACCGCGAGCGGGCCTCGACAGTTCCCGGGTGAGCACGCTACAGCAGCGTCCCGCGTAGCACCAGGTAGGCGACGCTGAAGTAGATGACGAGGCCGGTCACGTCGACGAGGGTGGCCACGAACGGGGCCGAGGCGCTCGCCGGGTCGAAGCCCACCCGGCGCAGGATGAACGGGAGCATGGAGCCGGCGAGCGAGCCGAACATGACCACGCCGACCAGGGCGCCGCCCACCGTCAGGGCGATCAGCGGCCAGTGGGTGCCGTAGTCGTAGAAGCCGAAGATCTGCCACAGGGAGATGCGCACGATGCCGATGGTGCCCAGGATGGCCCCGAGGGTCACGCCGGCGGGCACCTCGCGCATCGCGATGCGCCACCAGTCCCTCACCGTCACCTCCCGGAGGGCGAGGGCCCGGATGATCAGCGAGGTGGCCTGCGAGCCGGAGTTGCCCCCGGAGCTCATCACGAGCGGGATGAAGAGGGTGAGCACGATGGCCCGGCTCAGCTCCCCCTCGAAGTACTGCATCGCGGTGGCGGTCAGCATCTCGCTCAGGAAGAGCGCGCAGAGCCAGCCCGCCCGCTTGCGGATCATCGTCCCGAAGCCGATCTTGGTGTAGGGCTCGTCGAGGGCCTCGACGCCGCCCAGCTTGTGCAGGTCCTCGGTCTGCTCCTTCACCATCGCGTCGATCATGTCGTCGACGGTCACGATGCCGAGCAGGTGGCCGCCCTCGTCCACCACCGGCACCGCCAGCAGGTCGTACTTGGCGATGAGGCGCGCGGCCTCCTCCCGGTGCGTCCACGGCCCGATCGAGATCGGGGCGTGCCGGTCCCCCACCTCCAGGAGCGTGGCCGCGGGGTCGGCCATGACCAGCTCGCGCAGCGTGACCATGTGCACTAGACGGTGGTCCTCCGGATCGAGGACGTAGACCGCGTAGACCGGCCGGTGCGGGTGCCCGCCGGCCCGGATCTGGGCGAGCGCGCGCTCGACGGTCCAGGTCGCGGGCGCCTCCACGTGCTCGGTGGTCATGATGCCGCCCGCGGTGGTCGGCGCGTAGCTCAGCAGCGAGCGGAGCGAGGCGCGCGTGGCGTCGTCGATCGCGGGCATGAGCCGCGCCCGGGCGGCGTCGGAGAGACCGCGAAACACCTCGACCCGCTGGTCGGCAGACATCGCGGTCATCAGGGCCACCGCCTTGTCGGTGGGCAGGTGCTCGAAGAGGTGGGCCCGATGATCGAGCTCCGGCTGGTTGACCGCCCGCACCGCGAGGTCGAACGGCAGCGCGGCCAGCACCCGCGCGGCGGCCGCGTGGTCGATCGCGTTCAACGCCTCCGCGACGTCGGCGTCGTGCGCGGCCTCCAGGGTCGCCGCGACCTCTATCGCCTCGTGCTGCTGCTCCGCTTGACGCGCCATGGTCTCTCCCTAGGAACTGGACTCGCGCGGCGCCGCCACGAACCGGCGCATGTTGCCCCGGGCGCGACGCCCCTCGGACTCGATGGTGAATCCACTCGCCTCGACCGCCCGCTCGGTGTCGCGGTTCGGATGGCATCCTCCGGTGACCCACGTCCAGGCGGGCTGCATCCGATCCTGGAGCCGCGCCTTCCACGGCTCCCTCGCGCGCACGTGCTCGAGCATCCGGAGGCGCCCGCGCGGTCCCAGCACGCGCCGCGCCTCGACCAGCCCTCGACGGGCGTCCGGCACGCTGCAGAACACGAGGCCGCTCAGCACCGTGTCGAAGGCCGCGTCGCGGAACGGAAGGGCCTCCGCGCTCCCCGCGACCATCGGCACCCCGGGCGCGCGGCGGCGCGCGCGCGAGAGCGACGCCCAGGACGGGTCGAGGCCGACCGCCACCGTGCCCGGCGGCAGCAGCGGCAGGTTGCGGCCCGTGCCACAGCCCAGATCGAGCACCCGGCCGCGTGCGCCCGCGACGAGCCATCGCCGCCAGCGGGCGAGCCCGAAGGCCTCGCACGCGGCGCACACGGCGTCGTACAGCCACGGGATCTGCTCCACGCCTCGCATGATGGGCGGCCCATTGTAGCCCGGCCTCCGCTCCGGGCTGGCCTCGAAGCGCGGAAAGCCGTAGATTCTGGGTGCCGCGGATCCGGACATCGAACCCCCCGCGGCCCGGGAGCCGGTCATGGCCATTCGAATGGAGCGGAGCGAGGGTGTGGCGACGATCGTGATCGACCGGCCCGAGGCCCGCAACGCGGTGGACGGGCCCGCGGCGCGGGCGCTGGTGGACGCCTTCCGCGAATTCGAGGCCGACGACTCGCTGCGGGTCGCGGTGCTCTGGGGCGCGGGCGCCGTGTTCTGCGCCGGAGCCGATCTCAAGGCGCGCGGCACCGAGCGTGGGCTCACCCTGTCGGCCGAGGGCGACGGACCAATGGGCCCCACGCGGATGGCCTTCGGCAAGCCCACCATCGCCGCGGTCGAGGGCTACGCGGTGGCGGGCGGTCTCGAGCTCGCCCTGATGTGCGATCTGCGCGTCGCGGGCGACACCGCGGTGTTCGGGGTCTTCTGCCGCCGCTGGGGCGTGCCCCTGATCGACGGGGGGACCGTCCGACTGCCGAAGCTGATCGGCCTCTCGCGGGCGCTCGACATGATCCTCACCGGGCGCGCGGTCGACGTGCACGAGGCGCTGGGGTTCGGCCTCGTCAACCGTGTGGTGCCGGCCGGACGGGCCCGCGAGGAGGCGGAGGCGCTCGCGCGGTCCATCGCCGCGTTCCCGCCGCGCTGCGTGCGGAGCGATCGCCGCTCGGCCTGGGAGGGCGTCGGCCTCCCCCTGCCCGCCGCGATGGCCAACGAGTTCGCGCTCGGCAAGGCCACCGCCGATTCCGGCGAGAGCCAGGCGGGCGCCCAGCGCTTCGCGGCCGGAGCCGGCCGCCACGGACAGTTCTGACCTCCAGCCCGTTCCGACCCCAACCCGTTCTCCCAAGGAGACCGCAGTGCCCGACAAGACCCCGCCCGGCAAGACTCCAAAGGTGTACGTCATCCAGGGCCGTGGCCAGCGCGACTACGCCGACTGCCAGACCGCGCTCGACCGGGTGCCCGCGCGGATGGAGTCGGTGCCGTTCATCGGCAACGCGGCGGAGGTGATCGAGCGCACCCGCGACGCCGACGCCCTGATCATCTCGTCCTCTCCGGTCACCCGGCGGGTCATGGAATCGCTCGAGGGCCTCAAGGTCGTGGTGCGCACCGGCGTGGGCTACGACGTCATCGACGTGCCCGCCGCCACCGAGCTCGGCGTCGTGGTGGTCAACGTGCCCGACATCTGGGTTCGCGAGGTCGCCAACCACGCCCTCGCCCTGCTGCTCGCCTGGAACCGCAAGATCGTCATCCTCGACCGTGAGATCCGGGCCGGAGTGTGGAGCGGGCGGGTGCCCGGCGTGGTCACCGGCTCGCTCCACGGCGAGACCGTCGGCGTCGTGGGCCTGGGCAACATCGGCAGCGCCTTCGCCCGCCGCGTCGCCGCGCTCGAGACGCACGTCATCGCGAGCGATCCCTACGTCGACGACGCACGCTTCAAGGCGCTCGGGGTCGAGCGCGTCGACCTGGCCACCCTGGCCGCCCGGTCCGACTACGTCTCGGTCCACACCCTCCTCAACGCCGAGACCCGCGGCCTGATCAACGAGGCCTTCTTCGCGCGCATGAAGCCGACCGCGTGCCTGATCAACACCTCGCGCGGCCCCGTCGTCGACGAGACCGCGCTGGCGCGGGCGCTCGAGCAGGGCCGGCTCGCGGGCGCCGCGCTCGACGTGTTCGAGGAGGAGCCGCTCGGCGCCAACAGCCCCCTGCGCCGCCTCGACAACGTCATCCTCACGCCGCACGCCGCCTACTTCTCCTCGCCGGCGGTGGCCCAGGTGCCGCGCCGCTGCGGGGAGGAGGTCGCCCGCGTGCTCACCAAGGAGCGCCCGCTCCACGTGGTGAACCCCGAGGTCTACGCCCCCGGCCACCGCCGGCGCGGGCCCTGAGCGCGGGCGCGCGATGCACCTCGGCATCTTCAGCTACAACGTGGAGTACGGCGCGCGTCCGGACGAGCTGGCGCGCGCCGCGGAGGAGCGCGGCTTCGAGTCCTTCTGGGTGGGCGAGCACACCCACATCCCGGCTAGCCGCCTCACCCCGTATCCGGGCGGCGAGCCGCTGCCCAAGCCCTACTACCACATGGCCGATCCCTTCGTCTCCCTCATGGCCGCCGCCGCCGCGACCCGGACCATCAAGCTCGGCACCGGCATCTGCCTGGTGGTCGAGCACGACCCGATCGTGCTGGCCAAGAGCGTGGCCACGCTCGACTGGCTCTCGAACGGCCGCGTGCTCTTCGGCATCGGGGGCGGCTGGAACCGCGAGGAGATGGAGGACCACGGCACCCCGTTCGATCGGCGCTGGCGGGTGCTCCGCGAGCGGGTGCTGGCCATGAAGGCGCTGTGGACGCAGGAGGAGGCGAGCTTCCACGGCGAGTTCGTGAAGTTCGACCGCGCGATCTCGTTCCCCAAGCCGGTGCAGCGGCCGCACCCCCCGATCCTCTTCGGCGGCGCCACCGCGGCGGGCCGCGCCCGCGTGGTCGAGTACTGTGACGGCTGGATCCCGATCGACGTCCTGCTCGACGACCTCCCGGCCGCCATCGACGATCTGCGCCGCCGCGCGGAGACGGCGGGCCGGGGGCTCGATGCGCTCTCTGTCTCGGTCTTCGCGTTCCAGCCGCCCCGGCCCGACGCGATCGCCCGCCTGCGCGACCTCGGGGTCGAGCGCGTCACGATGGTGGCACCGCGGCGTCTGGACGACGCCCTGCCGTTCCTGGATCGCATGGCGGCGCTCAACCGCTAGCCGGTGCACACCCTCGCCGTCCTCGACCCGGGCCACTTCCACGCCGCGCTCACGCTCGGCGCCCGGCATCCCGAGGTTCGCGACGACCTGGCGGTCTACGCGCCGAAGGGGCCGGAGCTGGACGACTTCCTCGGCCTGATCGACGCGTTCAACCGGCGCGGCGTAGAGCCCACCGCATGGCGCGTGGAGGTCCGCGCGGGCGAGCGCTCCCTCGAGCGCCTCGTGGCCGATCGGCCCGGCGACCTCGTGGTGCTGGCCGGGCGGAACGACCGCAAGCCGGCGACGATCCGACGGCTGCACGACGCCGGTTTTCACGTCCTCGCCGACAAGCCCTGGATGGCCGGACCGGATGGGCTCGACGACCTGCGCCACGCGCTGGCCGCGGGTCCCTTAGCGGTCGAGATGATGACCGGGCCCCACGAGATCACCGGGAGGGTGGCCACCCGGCTGGTGGGAGACGACGCGGTCTTCGGTGGCTTCGTGGACGGGGCCGGCGAGCCGGCGATCGAGGTCACCTCCGTCCACCATCTCGAGAAGACGGTCAACGGGCGGCCGCTCCGGCGCCCGCCCTGGTACTTCGACGTCCGCGTCCAGGGCGACGGCATCGCCGACATCCCGACCCACATGGTGGACCAGGCCCAGCGCCTGGTGAGAGCCGCCACCCCGGGCGCGGGCGAGGCCGGGCTGCCGCTCGAGCTGCTCGAGGCGCGTACGTGGAGCACGCCGGTGCCGCGCGCGCTGTTCGAGCGGATCACCGGGCTCGCCGAGTTTCCCCCGGCGATCGCCTCCGAAATCACCGGCTCCGACCTGGCCTACCGCAGTAACGCCGCGCTCGCCTTCCGGGCGGGCGGCGTGCGCGTCGCCCTCGACACGCGCTGGGAGCCGTCGGCGCCGCCCGGCGGCGGCGATCACCATCGGACCGTGCTGCGTGGGGCGCGAAGCCTGATCCGCATCGAGCAAGGGCCCACCACCGCCTTCCGCCGGCGCCTGTCGATCGAGCCGCGCGGCGTGGCGGGCGCCGGAGCGGGCCGCGTGCAGGCCGCGCTCGAGCGCGCGCTCGCCCGGTGGCCCGACACGCCCGGTCTCGCCCTCGCGCCGACCGCGGCCGGGTGGGACCTGGTGGTGCCGTCCACGCTCGACGTCGGCCACGAGCGCCACTTCGCCGCGGTCCTGGGGGAGTTCCTGGCGCTCGTCGACCGCGGCGAGCGGCCCGAGCGCCGGGCCGCCGACACCCTCGCCAAGTACACGCTGCTGGCCCAGGCTGGGGCCCGCGCCCGCGGGCACTCGGGCGGGGCCGCGCACGAGCGAGAAGCCCGGCCATGACCGACGACGCGGACCGGATCGCGCGGTACTGGGGACGCGAGCAGCTCGCCGAGGCGATCCTCACCGCCCTGACCGCTCGCGGGGTGAGCCTCGACGCCCTCACCGTCGACACTCTCGCGCCGGTCGATCAGTTCCACGGCGGCGGCAAGCCGGTGACCGGCCGGCTCGCGCGCCTGGCGGGAGTGCGGCCCGGGACCCGCGTCCTCGACGTGGGCGGCGGATTCGGCGGGCCCGCGCGCACGCTCGCGGTGGAGTTCGGCTGCCAGGTCACCGGCATCGACCTGACCGACTCCTACGTGCGGGCCGCGAAGGTGCTCACCAGCCGGATGGGCCTCGACGATCGGGTCAGCCACCAGGTGGGCAACGCGCTCGCCCTGCCCTTCCCCGCCGGCGCGTTCGACCTCGTGTGGACGCAGAACAGCGGCATGAACATCGCGGACAAGGAGCGCCTCTACGCGGGCTTCCATCGCGTCCTGCGGCCGGGCGGGCTGCTCGCGCTGCAGGAGCCGATGGCGGGGCCGGTCCAGCCGGCCGTCTACCCGGTCATGTGGGCGGCCGATGCGTCCACGAGCTTCCTGCGCACGCCGGAGGCGATGCGCGCGGTGATCGAGGCCGCCGGCTTCCGGGCGCGCGCGTGGGAGGACATGACCGCGGAGACCGCCGGGCCCACGAGCGGCGCCGCGGTGCCGCCCCACAGCATCCAGCGGCTCGTAATGGGCGACGCGATCGACGCGATCATCGCGGCGGGCCAGCGCAACCGCGCGGAGGGCCGCATCGTGTCGATCCAGGCGGTCTTCGAGCGCCCGTGAGCGCCCTCGACAACGCGGGCCACGCTGGCTAGGATACCTGGCCATGAGCGACGCCCCGACCGGCCAGACCGTGGAGCTGCTCCAGCAGATGATCCGCAACCAGTGCGTGAACGACGGCACCGTGCCGTCCGGCCAGGAGGTCCGCACCTGCGACCTGCTGCGCACCTATCTGCAGGGGAGCGGCCTCGACGTCGAGGTCTACGAGCCGGTCGCCGCGCCCGGGCGCGCGAGCCTGGTGGCCCGCATCGAGGGCAGCGATCCCGACGCGCCGACGCTGTGCCTGATGGGCCACACCGACGTGGTACCGGTGACGCCCAAGAACTGGACGCGCGATCCGTTCGGGGGCGAGCTCGTCGACGGCGAGGTGTGGGGCCGCGGGGCCCTCGACATGCTGAACATCACCGCGTCCCAGGCGGTCGCGTTCAAGACCCTGGCCCGACGCGGCTGGCGCCCGCGCGGCACCCTGGTCTACCTGGCCTGCGCGGACGAGGAGGCCGGCGGCACCCTCGGGGCCGGGCACGTGTGCGCCCAGCACTGGGACGCGCTCGACGCCGACTACTGCCTCACCGAGAACGGCGGCACGGTCAGCGCGAGCCCGCACGGCGGCCTCAACGTGACCGTGCACGTGGGCGAGAAGGGCGTGGCGTGGCGGCGCCTGCGGGTCAAGGGCACGCCGGGGCACGGCTCGATGCCCTACGCGGCGGACAACGCGCTGGTGAAGGCAGCGCACGTGGTGAGCCGCCTCGCCGACTACCGCCCGTCGCCCTACGTCGACGACCTCTGGCGTGGCTTCGTGAGCCAGCTCGACCTCGACCCCGCAGTGAAGGCGGCGCTCGTCGATCCGTCGCGCATCGACGAGGGCATCGCGCGGCTCGCGCCGGGCATGGCGAAGTACGCCTGGTCGGCCACCCACACCACGTTCTCGCCGAACGTGTGCGGCGGCGGGGTCAAGACCAACGTGATCCCCGACGTGGTCAACATCGAGGTCGACATCCGCACCGTGCCGGGCGATAGCGAGGACGAGGTCCGCCGCCATCTCGACAAGGCGGTGGGCGGCGACCTGATGGAGGACGTTGAGATCGAGAAGCTCTTCTCCAAGCCGGCCTCCTCCTCGCCGACCGGCACCCCGCTCTGGGACGTGCTCGCCCGCGTGGTCGACGGGCACTACCCGGGCGCGCGTCTCATGCCGCGCATGATCGTGGGCTTCACCGACGCGCCCTACTTCCGCGAGAAGGGCGCGGTCGCCTACGGCTTCGGCCTGTTCTCCCGGGCCCTGACCGCCGAGGCCATGGCGGGCCGCTTCCACGGCAACGACGAGCGGATCGACGTGGAGTCGCTCGAGCTGACCACGCAGGCCTGGCTCGAGGTGTGCGAGCAGTTCCTCGGCTAGCCCGGCCGAGCCCGCTCTCGTGATCCCGCTCACCGGCTACACCGATCGGCTCTCCGCCGCGCCCGGGGAGCGCATCGCGTTCAAGATCTCGAGCGCCGCGCCGGGACCGTACCGCGCGAGCCTCGCGCGCGTGGTGCACGCCGACCCGAATCCGGTCGGGCCCGGGATCAAGCTCGTCGACCTCGCGGCCCGCTTCGCCATCGAGCGGCCCTCGCGCGTCCAGCCGCTGGCTCTCGGCTCCTACGCGCGGGTCGACGCGGCCGCGGCGCTCCCCACCACCGGGCCCCTCACCGCGGTCGCGCTGATCTGGCCCGCGCTCGCGGCCAGCCGCGAGCAGTGCGCGCTCTCACGGTGGGACGAGGCGACGGACGCCGGCTGGGCGCTCTCGGTGGGCCCCGCCGGCGTCACCGCGCGCGTCGGCGTACCCGGCGCGGCGCCGTTCACGACCGCGAGCGGTCCGGCGCCCGCCCTGCGGGCGTGGCACCGGGTGTGGCTGGTGATCGACCCCGCCGCGGGGATCGTGCGCGTCGGGCAGATCCCGCTCGCCGGCGGCGAGCGGCGGGAGCGAGAGGCTCCGCTCCCGCCGGGGGCCACGCCCGGCGCGGCCGCGCCCGTCTTGATCGGCGCCCGCCTGGCCGGCGAGGCGCGCGAGCACTGGAATGGCAAGATCGAGGACCCGCTGCTGCTCGGGCTCGCTGCGGTCGCGCCGGAGTCGCTGACGCTCGATCCCCTGCTCCCGCCCGCCGGGCTCCTGGCCGGCTGGGACTTCTCGCGGGGCATCGACTCGCTCGACGTCGTCGACGTCGGGCCCCGCCGCCTCGGCGGGCTCCTGGTGAACCTGCCCACCCGCGCGGTGACCGGCGCGCGCTGGACCGGGCGCGAGATGTGCTGGCGGCACGCCCCGCGCGAGTACGCGGCCATCCACTTCCACGAGGACGACGTCCACGACGCGGGCTGGGCCACCGACTTCGACTTCACGGTGCCGGAGGACCTCCCGAGCGGCGTGTACGTGATGCGCCTGGCCGCCGGCGCTCACGCGGACGAGCTGCCGTTCTACGTCCGGCCGCCGCGCGGACGCCGGAGCGCGGACGTGCTCTTCATCGTCTCGACCTACACCTACCAGGCCTACGCCAACCACGCGCGCGGCAGCACCGACGACGCGTATCGCGCGCGCGTGGCCGCGTGGGGCGCCTACCCGCACAACCCCGACGACCATCCGGGCTACGGCCGGTCGACCTACAACCGCCACCGCGACGGCAGCGGCGTCTGCTACTCCTCGCGGCTGCGCCCGATGCTCACCTTCCGGCCGCGCTACCTCACCTTCCTCGACGCGCGCGGGTCGGGCATCCGCCACTTCCCGGCCGACACCCACCTGCTCGACTGGCTCGAGGCGCAGGGCATCGCCTGCGACGTGGTCACCGACGAGGACGTCGAGGCCGAGGGCGCGCCCCTGCTCGCGCGATATCCGGTCGTGCTGACCGGGTCGCATCCCGAGTACCACACCGCGGCCACGCTCGACGCCCACGCCGACTATCTCGCGGGGGGCGGCCGGCTCGTGTACCTGGGCGGCAACGGCTTCTACTGGCGCATCGCCCGCAATCCGGCCGTGCCCGGCGTCATCGAGGTGCGCCGGGCCGAGGGCGGCATCCGCACCTGGGACACGCAGGTCGGCGAGGCCTACCACGCGCTCGACGGCAACTACGGCGGCCTCTGGCGGCGCAACGGGCGGCCGCCCCAGCGGCTGGTGGGCGTCGGCTTCTCGGCCCAGGGACCGTTCGAGGCCTCGTACTACCGCCGCCAGCCCGGCGCCGACGATCCCCGCGCCGCCTGGATCCTGGATGGGGTGAAGGACGCGGTGCTGGGCGACTTCGGCCTGTCCGCCGGCGGCGCCGCCGGCTTCGAGCTCGACCGCGCGGATCCGGCCCTCGGGACACCGGCCGGCGCGATCGTGCTGGCCAGCTCGGAGGGACACGGCCCCGCCTTCATGGTGGTACCGGAGGAGCTGCTCTCCCACATCTCGACCGTCACCGGCGAGAAGCCCGCCCGGATGCTGCGCGCCGACATGACCTACGCCGAGCTGCCGGGCGGCGGGGCGATCTTCGCGGTCGGCTCCATCACCTTCTGCGGCAGCCTCTCCCACAACCGCTACGACAACAACGTCTCGCGGATCCTGCGCAACGTGCTGGACCGCTTCCGGAGGCCGTCATGACTCAGGTGGAGACCGCACTCGGCCCGATCGCCACCTCCGAGCTGGGCGCCACCCTGATGCACGAGCACATCGTGACCCGCTCGCCCGGGGTGCAGGAGAACTGGCCGCACCTGTGGGACCGCGCGGGCATCCTCGCGCTCGCGGAGAAGAAGATGGCGGACCTCCACGCCCGGGGCATCCGCGCGATCGTGGACCTCACCACCGTCGACCTCGGGCGGGACCTGGACCTCATCGTCCAGGTCGCCCGGCGCTCGCGGGTACACGTGATCGTGGCCACCGGGGTGTGGTGGATGCCGCAGCGCTACTTCAGCGGCCACAGGGTCGACGAGGTGGCCGGACTTTTCATCCGCGATATTCAGCAGGGAATCGGCGCCACGGGGGTCAAGGCCGCCATCATCAAGTGCGCCACCGACACCGCGGGCGTCACCCCGGTGATCGAGAACATCCTGCGCGCCTCCGCGCGGGCCCAGAAGGCCACCGGGGTGCCGATCTCGACCCA
>DASZJM010000362.1:0-5145 GCA_035948165.1 Candidatus Methylomirabilota bacterium | reverse complement strand
CCAGGTGATCAGCCCGGACACCGCGCGCACCCTCACCGAGATGATGGTGAACGTGGTGCGCAACGGCACCGGCCACAACGCGGCGATCCCCGGCTACGACGTGGCGGGCAAGACCGGCACCGCCCAGAAGATGGATCCGGCCACCCGGCGCTACTCGCGCGCGCCCGGGGTGCTCTCGTTCGTGGGCTTCGCGCCCGCCGACGATCCGCGCCTGGCCATGATCGTGCTGCTCGACGAGCCCAAGAACGAGAAGTGGGGCAGCGAGGCGGCCGCCCCCATCTTCGCGGCGATCGGCCGCGAGGCGCTGCGCTACCTCAACGTGGCGCCCCGCGACTCGAGCCCGGTGCCGATCGTGCGCGGCGAGCTCGCGAGCGCCGCCCCCGATCGGCTGCGGCCCGGCGCGGGCTCGGGCGGTCAGTCCGCCCTCGAGGCGGTGGCCGCGGGGCCGGCCGACGCGACCGACGCGGCGCCCGCGCCCGCCGCGGACGCGATCATGCCGCGCCTCGCCGGCCTGTCGCTCCGGCAGGCGATGGAGACCCTGGCCCCGCACGGCGTGCGCCTCGAGATCTCCGGCCGCGGCGTGGTGACGAGCCAGCAGCCGCTCCCCGGCGCGCCGCTGCCGCCCGGCACGGTGTGCCGGCTGCATCTCGCGCCCGCGGCGGGCCGACCGACCGCCACCCTCGCGGTGAGCCTCCAGCCGTGATGCCGACCACCGCGCTCCTCGAGGCGCTGCCGGACAAGACGGTGCTGGGCGCGCTGCCCGCCGCGGTGACCGGCCTCGCCTACGACTCGCGTAAGGTCGGAGCGGGCGCGTGCTTCGTGGCGGTGCCCGGCTTCAAGCAGGACGGCCGGAAGTTCGCCGCCGACGCGCTCGGCCGCGGGGCGGTGGTGGTGGTGGCCGAGGGCGCGGATCCGCTGCCGGGCAGCCCGGCGGCCCGCGTGCTGGTGCCGTCCTCGCGCCAGGCCCTCGCGCGGCTCGCCGACGCCTATCACGGCCACCCGTCGCGCCGGCTCACCGTGGTCGGCATCACCGGCACCAACGGCAAGACCACGACCTCGCTGCTGGTCGAGGCGCTGCTGGGCGCGGGCGGGCGGCCGACCGGGGTGATCGGCACCATCCAGTACCGGGTGGGAGCGCAGGCCGAGAGCGCGAGCCAGACCACGCCCGAGGCGCTCGAGCTGCAGGCGCTGCTGGCCCGCATGGTGGAGGCGGGCGTGGGCGGCGCCGCGATGGAGGTGTCCTCGCACGCGCTCGCCCTCTCGCGCGTGGACGGCATCGAGTTCGACGTGGCCGTCTTCACGAACCTGACCCAGGATCATCTCGATTTCCACCGGACGCTCGAGGCGTATCGCGACGCGAAGGCGCGGCTGTTCGACCTGCTCGCGGCCGGGCGGAAGCCGCGGCGCACCGCGGTGGTGAACGTGGACGATCCGGCCGGCGCGGCCATGGTCCAGGCCGCGTCCGCCGACGCGCGGGTCCGGATCGTCACCTTCGGCCTGCGCGCCCCCGCGACGCTGCGCCCGCGCGGCTGGGAGTCGGGGATGGGCGGCATCCGGCTCGAGATCGACGCGCCCGGCGGGGCGATCGCGATCACCTCCGCGCTGGTCGGCGAGCACAACGTGATGAACCTCCTCGGCGCGGTGGGCGTCGGCCTCGCCCTCGAAATGGCGCCCGCCCAGATCGGCCGCGTCCTCTCGCGCGTCGAGACGGTGCCGGGCCGCTTCGAGCGGGTGGAGGCGGGCCAGCCGTTCCTGGTGGTGGTCGACTACGCCCACACCCCGGACGCGCTCGAGAACGTGCTCACCACCGCCCGCAAGCTGCTCAAGCCGGGCGCGCGGCTCGGGGTGGTGTTCGGCTGCGGCGGTGACCGCGACCGGGGCAAGCGGCCGATCATGGGCGGCATCGCGGCGCGCCTGGCCGACCGCGCCTGGGTGACCTCCGACAACCCGCGCAGCGAGCGGCCGGAGGCGATCCTGGCCGAGATCGAGACCGGCATCCCCGCCACCGCGGCGGGGCGGCACGAGTCGATCGCGGACCGGCGCCGGGCCATCCAGGGCGCGGTGGCGTGGGCGCGCGAGGGCGACGTGGTGGTCATCGCGGGCAAGGGGCACGAGACCTATCAGATCGTGGGGTCGGAGGAGCTGCCCTTCGACGACCGCGAGGTGGCCCGCGAGGCGCTCGTCGAGCGCGGCGGGACGGGAGGCCGCGCGTGGCGGGCCTGAGCGTCGAGGACGTGGTCCGGGGCACGCAGGGCGCCCTCGTGGCGGGCGACCTCGGGGTGCCGGTGACCGGCGTCAGCATCGACAGCCGTCACCTCGGCATCGGCGAGGCGTTCTTCGCAATCCAGGGGCCCAACCGCGACGGCCACGCGTTCCTGCGCGACGCGGCCGCGCGCGGGGCCTCGTGCATCGTCGTCCACAACCTGCCCGACGACCTGCCCCCGTCGGTGCCGACGATCCTGGTGGACGACACCACTCGCGCCCTCGGGCGCCTCGGGGCCTATCACCGCGCGCGCTTCACGGTCCCGGTGGCGGCGGTCACCGGCTCCAACGGCAAGACCACCACCAAGGAGATGATGGCCTCGGTGCTGGAGGCGCTCGGGCCGGTGCTCAAGCCGGAGGGCAGCTTCAACAACCAGTGGGGGCTGCCGCTCACCCTGCTGCGCCTCGGTCCCGAGCACCGGGCCCTCGCGCTCGAGCTGGGCGCCAACACCCCGGGCGAGATCGAGTCGCTCGCCGCGATCTGCCGCCCCACGGTGGGCGTGGTCACGGTGGTGCAGGGCGCCCACACCGAGGCCTTCGGCTCCCTCGACGGGGTGGCCACCGAGAAGAGCGCGCTCGTCCGGGCCATCCCGCCCGACGGCACGGTGGTGCTGAACGCGGACGACCTGCGCGTGCTCGCGATGCGGGACGGAAGCCGCGCGCGAGTGCTCTACTACAGCACGCGTCCCGGCGCCGACGTCCGCGCGGCGGGCCCCGTCGTCGACGCGGGCGACGGGCTCGCGTTCACCCTCGAGATCGGGACCGCGCAGCGGCCGGTGCGCCTGCACTTCGCGGGGCGCCACAACGTCACCAACGCGCTCGCCGCCGCCGGCGTGGGGCTCGCCCTCGGCCTCTCGCTCGAGCAGATCGCGCGAGGCCTGGAGGCGGCGCGGCCGGCCAAGGGGCGCTGCGTGTGGCGCGCGGCGGGCCGGCTCCGCATCCTGGACGACACCTACAACGCCAACCCCGGCTCGGTGGCCGCCGCGCTGGAGACCCTCGCGGCCCCGTCGGACGCGCGGCGCCGGGTGGTGGTGCTGGGCGACATGCTCGAGCTCGGCGAGATCAGCGAGGCCGCCCACCGCGACATGGGCCGCGCGGTGGCCGCCTCCGGGGCGGCGGAGTTCGTCGGCTTGGGTCGCTGGGCCCGGGTGGCGGTGGAGGCGGCGCGGCAGGCCGGGCTCGCGGAGAGCCATCACGTGACCACGTTCGAGGATGCGGTGGCGCTGCTGCTCAAGCGACTGGCGCCCGGCGACGCGGTGCTCGTCAAGGGCTCCCGGGGCATGCGCATGGAGCGCGTGGTCGACGCGCTCGTGGCGCGCTTCGGAGGAGACGATGCCTGATGCTCTACGAGCTGCTGGTGCCGCTCGCGAAGTATCACACCGCCTTCAACGTCTTCCGGTACATCACGTTCCGGACCGCGATGGCGACGGTCACCGCGCTGGTGATCTCGTTCATCCTGGGGCCGTGGCTGATCAACCGGCTGCGCGAGATGCAGCAGGGAGGAACGTCAGTCAGAGAAGACACCCCGGAGCGGCACCAGAAGACCAAGGCGGGCACGCCCACCATGGGAGGCATCGGCATCCTGGTGGCGATCCTCGCCTCCACCCTGCTGTGGGCCAATCTGCGCAACCGCTACGTGTGGGTGCTGGTGCTGGCCACCTTGGGGCTCGGCCTGATCGGCCTCAAGGACGACTGGAAGAAGCTCAAGACCCGCAAGGGCATCTCGGCGCGGGAGAAGTTCGGGGCCCAGATCCTGCTGGTCGGGGTGCTGATGGGGTGGCTCTACGTCTGGCCGCCCGACGGGTTCACCACCAGCGTCGTGATCCCCTTCTTCAAGGGGTGGCTCCTCACCTTCGGGTGGCTCTGGATCCCGTTCGCGATCCTGGTGATCGTGGGAGCGTCCAACGCGGTGAACCTGACCGACGGACTCGACGGCCTCGCCATCGGGCCGATCGTGACCGCGGGCGGGGCCTTCGCGGTGATCGCGTACCTCACCGGCAACTTCCGGGCCGCCGAGTACCTGCGCATCCTGAACGTCAAGGGCACCGGCGAGCTGACGATCTTCTGCGGGGCGCTGGTGGGCGCCGCGCTCGGGTTCCTCTGGTTCAACAGCTATCCGGCCCAGGTCTTCATGGGCGACGTGGGCTCGCTCTCGCTGGGCGGCTCCCTCGGCGCCCTCGCGGTGGTCACCAAGTCGGAGCTGCTGCTGCCGCTGATCGGCGGCATCTACGTGGTGGAGGCGGCCTCGGTCATCATCCAGGTCGCCTCCTTCAAGCTGACCGGACGGCGGGTCTTTCGCATGGCGCCATTGCACCACCACTACGAGATCAAGGGGTGGGCGGAGCCCAAGATCATCGTGCGGTTCTGGATCGTGTCCATCATGTTGGCGCTGCTGGCTCTCACCACTCTCAAGCTCCGCTAGGGTGACATGACATGCCGACACTGGCGACACTGCGGCGCGACGCCGCGTACCAGGTGGGGATCTTCGTGAGCGGCGACGGGACGCGCGGCGTGCCGTACCGCGAGTCGCTCGGGGGCAAGACGGTGGCGGTGGTGGGCCTCGCCAAGAGCGGGGTGGCCGCGGCCCGGCTGCTGCGCCGGCTCGGGGCCCGCGTGCTCGCCTCCGACTCGAGCCCGCTCGAGGCCCTGACCGCGGAGGCGCGCGCGCTCGATCGCGAGGGCTGCACCCTGTGGGCGGGCGGGCATCCCGACGCCGCGTTCGTGGGCGCGGATCTGGTCGTCGTGAGCCCGGGCGTGCCGCTCGAGCTGCCCGCGCTGGCCGCGGTCCGCGCCCGCGGGGTGCCGGTCATCGGCGAGCTCGAGCTGGCCTGGCGGGTGATGGAAGCCGACTGCATCGCGATCACCGGCACCAACGGCAAGACC
>DASZJM010000361.1:0-25886 GCA_035948165.1 Candidatus Methylomirabilota bacterium | reverse complement strand
GCACAGGAAGTAGGTTTTCTGCAGGACGATCTTCTCCATCTCGTTGATGAGCCGCTTGCGCTCGACGGGATCGAGGGCCCGGGCCTGACGCGAGAAGAGATCGTCGATCTGGGGATCGGAGAACCGGCCCCAGTTCTGAGTGCTCCCGGTCGCGTAGCGCCCGAGGAACTGGTCGGGGTCGTCCATGAACTCCACCGTCGGAGCCACGATCAGCTCGAAGTTGCCGGTGTCCTGGCCGTCCGAGAACCAGGCCGCGGTCTCGAGCGGGCGGTGCTCCGCTTCGATCCCGATCTTCCGCCACTCCCCGATGAGGAACACCGCGAAGTCCTGGTACGGGAGCTTCACGTTGCGGTTCTTGAGGACCACCTTGAGCCCGTTGGGATAGCCGGCCTCGGCGAGGAGCTTGCGTGCCTCCGCCCGGTTCTTCTCGATGTCGCGCCCGAATCCGGGCAGCTTCTCCAGCTCCGCCGCCGGCATCGCCCACTCGGAGCCGGGCCGCATCAGGCCGCCCACGTACCGCAGGCCGGTGAGCGGGTAGAGCACCCTGGCCATGGTGTAGCGGTCGATGCCGAGGCTCAGCGCCTTCCGGACCCGCACGTCGTCGAACGGCTTCTTGGTGTTGTTGATCGCGATGCCCCACTCGCCGGTCATCGCGGTTTCCTGCACCGTGATCTTGTCTCCGAGCTGCTTCTTGATCGCTTCCACCTCGGCACTGGGCAGGTCCCGGAACTCGATGTAGGCGCGGCCCGACCGGATGGCGGCCGCCCGCACCGAGGTCTCCGGGCTGATGTAGAACTTGTAGCCGTCCAGGTAGGGCCGGTCCTTGACGAAGTAGGCGGGATTGCGCTCGCCCTCGAAGGTGGACCCGCGGGTGTAGCCCTTGAACTTGAACGGACCCGAGCCGATCGCGTGGGTCTTGAAGTAGTTGGGGTCCCGGTCGAGATAGCTCTTCGGGAAGATCACGTTCCAGGGCGAGGCGAGGTTGGCCAGCAGTGACGCCGACGGGAACTTGAGCTTGAAGACGACGGTGGTGGGATCGGGCGCCTCGACCTGGGCCACCGCGGTGTAGGCGTTCTGCCGCACGCTGCGCACGCCCTGGGGCGGGAAGATGATCTTGTCGTAGCTCGCCTTCACGTCGGCCGAGGTGAGTGGCGAGCCGTCGTGGAACTTCACCCCCGGGTGGATCTTGAAGGTATAGGTGAGCCCGTCCGGGGAGATCTTCCACTCGGTCGCGAGGTCCCCGATGATCTTCGGGTAGTTGTACGGATCGAGCTGGAGCAGGGTGCTGTAGAGCGGCGCCACCAGCTCGATGTTGGCGAACGTGCTCTCCTGGTGGGGATCGAGGCTCGGCGGGTCGGCGCCGATCACCGCGAGCAGGACGCCGCCCCGGCGTGGGGTGTCGGCGGCGGTCGCGGGGCCACGGCCGGTCGCGGCGAATGTTCCCACGAGCAGGGCGAGGGCCATGACGGAGACGAAGAGGGGACGACGTCGGATGGGAGCGGTCATGGAGCACCTCCCGCACGAATCGGATGTGGAGGGATGACGTCGGAAGGACCTCGCCTGCGAGGCATACGCACTTCCCCGGGCCTCGATGGGCCCGCCGCTCCGGGAAGCCAGCCAGCGGACGACCTGATCTCGCGCCGTCTTAGGGTGGGCCGAAGCGATCTCGGACGGTTCGCACGCTCGAACAGGCGGACCGTACCAGGGGGAAACCGGCCTGTCAACCGCGCGCGGGGCGCGGCCGACTAGCCCGAGATGATCGACGTGGCGGTGTAGCGCGAGAAGGCGAGGTCGGCGTTCTCTCCGGCCTCGCGCCGGAAGAAGCCGATGCCGGGCTGCCCGTCCTTCCAGGTCGCGTCGGTGGCGTGAGCGACCTGCACGTCGTTCACGAAGCACGTGATGACTGGGCCGACGATCCGCGCCCGCAGCACGTCTCCGGTCGCGAGCTTCCGCCCGAGGCGCGCGTCCTCCTGCCCGATGCTCGCGAAGTCTCCGAACGGGCCGTTCCAGCGGACGACGTCGACGCCGCCTTCGAAGTTGAAGAGGCACTCGTAGCCTCGAGCGCTCACGGCCGAGTCGGCCCAGCGGAGGAGGATCTCGGCCTCGTGGGGCTCGCCGGCCAGGGTCGGGGACACGTGGACGACCGCCTCCCCTTGATGGTCGAGGGCGAGCCCGGTGAGGTAGGCGTACGAATCGTCGTAGCTGCCGCGCCCGGACTGGGTGCCGTAGGCGAGCCCGTTCCTCTTCTGCACCTTCGCCCAGTGGAAGCCGTGGTGCGACCAGACACCGCTTTCCGAGATCGGGTTCTCGATGCCCTCGAATCGCGTCGTGTACCGGCCGCCCGACACCGGCGTGGGCGCGGAGAACGACGAGGCGCAGCCCGAGACGACGAGGCTCGCGAGGGAGCCGGCCATGAATCCCCGCCGGGTCAGCGACCGAGCTCGGCCGGGCATCGCGGCTCAGGCGGGGAGGCGATACACGCGCGTCGCGGTGTCGTGGTAGAGCTTCGCCTTCTCGGCCGCGGAGTAGCCGCTGGTCAGGTGCTTGAACGAGTTCCACAGCACGGTGTAGCTGCAGCTCACCGCGTCCACCGGGAAGTTCGACTCGAACATGCAGCGGTCCACCCCGAACTTCTCGATGGTGAACTCGTAGTACGGCCGCGTCGCGTCGGCCAGCTTCTGGCTGGAGGGCGGGCGCGGCTGCTCGTGCCAGCCGAAGCCGTTGACCTCCATCGCGAGCCCGCCCAGCTTGGCCATCACGTTGGGGCAGGTGGCGAGCTCGGTGATGTTGCCGCGCCACTCCGCGTGGACCTCCCGCGCGCGGCCCGCGTACGACCCGACCCCGACGGGGCCGCCGAAGTGGTCGAGGATGATGGTGGTGTCGGGGAACGCGCGGGCGAGCGCGGTGACGTCCGGGATCTGGCGGTAGTAGCACCACGCCTCGAAGGTGAGCCGGCGCGGTGCCAGCAGGGCGAAGCCGGCCCGGAAGTCGTCGCGCAGGAAGAGGCCCTGCGGGGGACGGGTGCGATGGTTCGGCACCGCGTCGTCCGGATCCCACGCCGCCCCGAGGCGGATGCCGCGGAAGCGGCCGCCGCCCGCCGCGATCTGGGCGTCCAGCACCGCCGCCGCCGCCGCGCCCAGCCGGAGCGGCGCGGTCCCCACGATGCCGGCCGCGATGCGGGTCGGCCCGTAGAGGCCGGAGGCGCTCATCGCCGCGATGCCGTTCACGAACTCGGTCTCCCCGACTGCGCGCATCGGCTCCGGCCCGTCGGCCCGGAACATCGCGCCGCACTCGATGAAGACCGTGGAGACGATGCGGTGCCCGCCCCCGACGTCCTCGAGGATCTCGTCGAGGAGGTACCGCGGCGCGACCCGCCCACTCTCCCCGTCCCACAGGTGGTGGTGCGGGTCGCAGATCGGCAGGTCGGGCTCGATGGGCTCCTCGACGGTCAGAGCGAGCCAGTCGTGGTTCTTCTTGCGAGCGGTCACGGGCGGGCGCCCGCTCAGGCCTTCAGGTACTCGAACCAGAAGCCGTTGCCCTCGCGCACCACCCGGCCGAAGGAGGGCGAGGGAAAGTGGGAGGCGCACACCAGCACGTCCCGCTCGCAGTAGCGCTCGAGGAACGCGCGGCGGGTCGCGGCGGCCTGCTTGGGGTCGAAGTCGGGGCGCGGCACCCAGTCGGTCTCGAGGCACTGCACCGGGGAGTGGATCAGGTCGCCGGTGATGACCGCGTGCTGGCCCCGCGAGGTGATGTGCACGCTCACGTGATCGGGGGTGTGGCCCCACGTCGATTCGAAGCGGATCTCGTCGCCGAGCGCGAAGTCGTTCTTCACCATCTGGGCGCGGCCGGCCTCGACGATGGGGATCACGCTGTCCGCGATCTGGTTCTGGGGGGTCTCCTTGTGCATCGCGGACCAGTAGGCCCACTCCTTCTCGGACATGACGTAGCGCGCGTTGGGGAAGGTGGGCATCCAGCTCCCGTTCTGCCAGCGGGTGTTCCAGCCCACGTGGTCGGTGTGGAAGTGGGTGGTCATCACGTAGTCGACCTGCTCCGGCCGCACCCCCGCCTCGGCGAGGCGCTCGAGGTAGGCGCCGCTCGACGTCATGTTCCAGTTGGCGCGCGCGCGTTGCTTGTGGTCGCCCACGCACGTGTCGACCACGATGGTGTGGTGCCGGGTGCGGACCAGGAACGACTGCATGGGGAAGACGAGGCCGTTCACCGCCGGATCCAGGGCCCAGCCCGCGAGCCGCTGCCGGTAGGGCGCCCACTGCTCGGGGGTGATCTGCGGGAAGAAGCCGGCCGCGTCGAAGTCCGGCCGCTCCGACTCGAGAATCCGGTGGATGGTGATGTCGCCGACCTGTCGCTGCAGCATCAGGGGAGTCTCCTTAGAGCTTCGAGAAGTCGATCTCGTCCGCCCGGGTCCAGTCGAGGCCGCCGGCCGCGCCGACCTTGGCGCGCACGTCCCGCAGGAACTCCCATCCGTCGGCGGTGACCCGGAAGTGGTCGGGCGGCGGGGCGGGCTCGATGAGCCCGGCGTCGGTCAGTCGCTTGATCGCGGCGGGCCGCTCGAGGTCCTGCGGGCTCTTGCCCGCGAACCAGCCGCGGGTGCGCCGGCCCTTTTCGATCTCGAGCAGCACCTCGAGCCGATGGAGCTTCTGGCGCAGGTCCCGTGCGTCACTCAGCAGATCGCTCATCGCGCCCTCCCGTGGCCGACAGCGGCGTGCCGAGTCTAGCAGAGTCGAGCGCCATGAGGCAGGCTGGCCGCATGCTCGGGCACCGCGCCCTGCTCCAGGGTCTCGTCGGACGGCGGTCCAGGCCGCGGTGAAGGAGCGGGCCGGCGCGCCGGTCGTCCTATCGTCCCCGGTCTTCAACGCGGCCCGCCGCCAGGTCGCGACGCTCACCGGTCGGAGCCGGCTGCCGAGCATCATGGCCTTCCCGGGCTACGCGGAGGACGGCGGCCTCATCGGCTACGGCCCGCACCTGCGCAGCATGTTCGGGCAGGCGGGAGACCCTCGGGGTGACGATCCCGGCCTCGCTCCTGGCCCGGGCCGACGAGGTGGTTCAGCGCTGACGTCGAGCGAAGGCGGGGATGCGTACGAGGTCGGGGACGAATGAGTCCGCCACCGCCGCGCGGATCGGCGCGGAGAGCGAGCGCATCAGCTCGGGCACCCCGCCGCGGGCACCCGGATCGTGCAGGCGCACCGCGAGCCCGGCCGAGGCCAGCCGGCCCAGCGAGGAGAGGAAGAACAGGATGTGGATGCTGGTCCACTCGCCCCCACCCAGTGCGAAGTGGGCGGGGGCGAAGGCGGCGAGCTGGCCGGCCAGCACCGAGGCCACCCCGAAGCCGATGCCGCCCGCGGCGGCGAACGCGGCGAGGTAGAACGGTCGGCCGGTGCGCGGCGCGAGCCCGATCGAGAGGTCGAGCGCGGCGATGGCGTGACCGCCCCAGAGGAAGCCCGACACCATCGCGTCGATTGCGATGGGCCACAGCCGCTCCGGCGAGCTGAAGAGCCAGATCGCGGGCACCGCCGAGATGCCGAACGAGCAGCAGATCAGCACCGGGCGCGCCCCGATCCGGTCGACCGCCCGCCCCCACAGCCGGGCCGAGGCGATGCGCACGATGGCCACCCCGACCCCGTGCGCGGCCACGATCAGGAAGCCGGTATGGAGGTTGGTCAGCAGGTGGTAGGCGAAGAAGGTCGCCGAGATGCCCACCGCGCCGTTCCAGGCGAGCTGGTAGTGGAGGAAGGGCCGGGCCCGCCCGTCGCCGAGCGCGGCCCGCAGGCTACGCCAGCCGGGCGCGCCGACCTCGCGGGCGGCCGCCGGCTCGTGCTGGCGCAGCAGCAGCGCGAGGCTCGCGAGCCCGGCGAGGCAGGCCACCGCGGTGAGCGCGGAGAGCGCGACGCCGGTGAAGCCGAGCGGCGCCATCCGGTCGAGGGCCACCGCGGCGGTGAGGGAGGCCAGCGTGCCCGCCACGCTCAGGAAGACCGTCCGCTGCCCGAAGTAGCGGCCCCGCAGGCGCTCCGGGACGAGATCGCCCATCCACGCGACCCACGCGCTGTTGCCGATCACCCCGAACACGGTGCTGACCGCCACGATGCCGACGAAGAGGTGGAGCTTCGCGGCCGGCGCCAGGGGAAGCCAGGGCAGCGCGATCAAAGGCAGGAAGGTGAGCCGCGAGACGCACACCGCGAGGACGGTGGCCAGCTTGCGGCTGTGGGCGCTGATGAACCACGCGGCGGGCAGGCTCGCGACCTGGGACATGAGGGGCAGCGCGCCGAGGAAGCCGACGAGCGCGGCGCTCGCGCCGAGGTAGAGCGCCCAGCCGGTGAGGACCGCGCCGGTGGCGCATGCGGCGAAGACCTCGGCGCACGCGCCCTCCGCGACCGCCGCGCGGAGCGAGCGGCGCAGCGGCCGGGCCGGCGCGGCGCGGACGCCGGCGCCGTCGGGCGGGGGCGCGCCGGCCAGCGCGGGGCTCGATCCGGGCATGGGCTCGCCGGACTGGGGGACCGAGAGGGCCGAGGCGATACGGGCCAGGGAAGCGAGGACGGCGGAGGCGCGAAGCAGTCTCACTGCGGGACTTCTCCTTCGACGTGATGGCTACCTCCGTAGGCTGTTGCAGGTTCGAGGCCACGGATCGAGCGTGTGATTTCCTGGAATTTCGCGAGGTCGGCGCGGCGGGCCGAAGCCGGGTCGACGATCGCTGTCAGTGCGCTGACACGGAGTGCTCAGCCGTCGGCCGGTCGGAAAGAAGTGCCGACCAGAGGGCGGTTGCCCGGCGCGCGCGGGTCGGCTAGGCTCGGGCGCGGTGCCGAGCCCCATGTCCCGCCCCGCGCTCTTCGTCGTCAAGGCCACCATCGCGCCCGAGCAGGAGGCCGCGTTCAACGAGTGGTACGACACGGTGCGGTCGCGGGAGGCGGCCCGGGTGCCCGGCTGCGTCGCGATGCGCCGCTACGCGGCCCTGCCGCTCCCGACCCCGCACGCGGGCTCCGAGCCCTGGCAGTACATGGTCTGCTACGAGTTCGATTCGGAGGAGTCGCTGCGCGCCTTCGTGGAGTCGGACACGCTGCGCGCCATGACCCGCGACTACAACGCGCGCTTCGGCGGCGACCGCGCCCGCCTGGCCTACCGCCAGATCTATCCCTGAGGCGCTCGCGCTCTCAGGCGCCGGGCGCCGGATCGGGCGGGGTCGGCGGCGCCGGGCGCGCGAAGGGAGACGGCGCGTCGAGGATCATGCGCACCCGCTCCACCAGCGCCTCCGGCGTGAACGGCTTGGCGATGAAGGGCATCCCGGAGATGGTCACCTCCGCGACCTTGTAGGCCGACATCAGCAGCACCTTGGTCCACGGGCTCACCTCCTGCACGCGCTTGGCGAGCTCGGTGCCCTTCATGAGCGGCATCACCACGTCGGAGATCAGCAGGTGGATCGCCTGCTGGGTGGCCATGCGGATCGCCTGCTGCGGGTCGCCGGTCTCGACCACGGTGTAGCCCTTGGTGGTCAGCATGCTGCGGACCACCGTCCGGATGTCGGGCTCGTCGTCCACCACCAGCACGATTTCCATGGCGTCTACTTGATGGCGTAGGGGTTGATCGGGGTGCCGACCGCGCGCACCACCGGCAGGGGAGGCGCCACGAGCAGGAAGGCGTAGCGGCCGTCCGCCGCGCAGTCGGCGGCCAGCTCCTCCAGGTAGAAGATCTCCCCGAGGGTCAGGCCCATGTTGGGGATCGCCACCACGTGGAACGGGTTGCGGAAGCCGGCGATCTCGGAGGGCCGCACCTCGACCGCGTAGTTGTCGCAGCCGATCGCGGCCACCTGCCTGGCGTGCAGCCACGGGGCGGTGTGCACCGACATCCCCGGGAACGGGTCGAGGTCGTAGTGGCGCCAGTCCTTCTTGTCGAGGTAGCGCGACATGTGGCCGGTGCGCACGAGGAGGATGTCGCCCGGCAGCACCTCGACGCGCGCGGCGGCCGCGGTGGCCTCGAGGTCGGCCACCGTGATCGCGTAGCCGGGCTCGAGCGCCTTCACGCCCTTGTGGCGGGCCACGTCGAGGAGCACGCCGCGCCCGGCGAGCTTGCTCGCGGTCTTGTCGATGCTGTTCTTCGCCGCGCCGCTGCTGGTGACCAGCGTGGCGTCGTAGCCGTTGTACATCTTCCCCTCGTAGAAGATGTGGGCCAGGCTGTCCCACTGGGTGACGCACTGGAGCGGCATCACGATCCAGTCGTCGGAGCCGCCGTAGCCCTCCTGGGCCGCCACCTCGGCCGGGGTCCGGGGCGCGTCGCCGCCGTCGCGGAACATGGTGTGGATCGGGTTGAAGCGCGCGCGGGTGCCGCTCTGGGGGCCGTTGCGGTCGAGCGGGATGCCGAGGGCGAAGACCTTGCCGGTGGTGGCGAGCCGGCACGCCGCCGCCACCCGCTCGGGGGTGATGTAGTTCAGCGTGCCCAGCTCGTCGTCCGGGCCCCACTTGCCCCAGTTGCGCACCTGGAGCGCGATCCGGCGCAGCGCCTCTTCGCTCATGCGGGCGGCCTCACGCCTTGAGCGCGGGGATCACGTCGCGCGAGAGGATCTCGAGGCTCCGCGCCTCGAGCTCGGCCGGGATGCGGCCGCCCGGGTTCAGCTCGGCCACCACCCCGTCGATGCCGAGCTGGTCGCGCAGCTCGCTCACCCGATCGACGATCGCGCGGGCGGTGCCGAACGCGCCCTTGCGCGCGAGGATGTCCTCGTAGGAGAGGGCGGCCATCCGCTCCGCCTGCATGCGCCGACGGTCCGCCGGGCCCGCGCCCGCCCGGCCCACCGCCTGGCGGGCCAGCTCGGTCTGGCGCGCGAAGAACGCGGTGAGGCTCTCCCGCGGCTCCTCGCGGCCGCCCGCCGCGGTGGTCGACGCGTAGACCGGCAGGCGGAGGTAGACGCTCGGGTCGCCCGGGTGCCCCGCCTCGCGCCACGCCTCCCGGTAGGGGCCGAGCTGGGCCTGCAGGTCGGAGATCTCGGTCGCGCGCAGGCCGATGAAGATCGGCAGGCCGAGCCGGCCCGCGGCCGGGAACGTCTCGTCGCTGGTGGCCGCCATGCGGATCGGCGGGTGCGGCACCTGGTAGGGGCGGGGCGCCACGGTGGCGTTGTCGATGCGATAGAACTCGCCCTGATGGCTGAAGGGCTCGCCGGTCCAGGCCCGGCGCAGGATGTCGAGCGCCTCGCGGAAGCGGGCCTGGCTCTCCGCGTAGGGCACACCGTAGGTGTCGTACGTCCGCACCACCCCGCTGCGGCCGATGCCGAACTCGAAGCGCCCCTCGCTGATGTGATCGACGGTCGCCACCTCCTCCGCGATGCGCAGGGGATGGTTCAGCGGGAGCACCTGGACCGCGGTGCCGATCCGGACGCGGCGGGTGCGGGCCGCGATCGCGCTCGCGACCTGGAGCGACGCGGAGATGATCGAGCGGCTCGGGGTGAAGTGGATCTCGCCGAGCCAGACGCAGTCGACGCCGGCCGCCTCGGCCCGATCGGCGGTCTCGAAGACGTCGCGGAACGCGCCGGCCTGGGTCGCCCCCTGGCGCAGCTCCTCGACGAAGACCCCGAAGTGCATGGAGGATACTGGCTCGCCCGGCGCCGCGGAGTCAAGGGCGCCCGGAAGCGCGCGGTCTTGGCAGGAGACCAGCCGCATCATGCAGTCGCCAGCGGCGGGAGGCCCTCGGGCGACCTCAAGTAGCCGAGAGGTGTGTGGTGGCCGGGCACCGGTGGTAGCATACCCGCGCCATGAGACAAGGGCGTCTGATCGGCCTGACCGCAGCGGTCTCGCTGATCGCCCTCGCGTACGGCGGCTACGTCTGGTGGGGGAGCCGCAAGCACGTCGCCACCGACGACGCCTACGTCGAGGGCAACATCGTGGTGATCAGCGCCAAGGTCGCGGGCCACGTGGCCGAGCTGGCCGTGGACGACAACCGCGCGGTCAAGACCGGCGACCTCTTGCTCCGGATCGATCCCCGCGACTACGCGGCCCGGCGTGACCAGGCCCGCGCCGCGGTGGCGGTCGCGGCGGCCAGCCAGGAGGCCACCCGCTCCGAGACCCAGCTCACTCGCGAGACCACCGCCGCGCAGGTCGAGGAAGCGCGCGCGACCCTGGAGTCGGCGCGGGTGGCCGAGCAGGCCGCCCAGTCGGCGGTGGTCGAGACGCGGGCCACCCTCGAGGCCAAGCACGCGGCCACCGCGGCCATGACCGCGGAGGTGACCGGGGCGCAGAGCACCCAGCGCCAGACCGCGCGTGAGAAGGAGCGGATGCGCCGGCTGCTCGAGAGCGGCTTCGTCGCCCAGCGCGACTTCGACCAGGCCGAGATGACGGCGGGCACCGCGGCGGCCACGCTCGAGGCGACCCAGCGCCGCCTGAACCAGGCCGAGAAGGAGGCGCAGCAGGCGGAGGCGGCGCTGACCAGCCGCATCCTCGCCGCGAACCAGGCCAAGCAGCGCATCAACGAGGCCCGCGCCGCGCTCGGACGGGTGGAGAGCCAGCGGCGCCAGGTCATCGTGAAGGAGGCGGAGATCCAGCGCGCGATCGCCGCGCTGAGCCAGGCGCAGGCCGACCTCGCGTTCGCGGAGCTGCAGCTCGCCCACGCGGAGGTGCGGGCGCCCGGCGACGGGGTGGTGTCGAAGAAGAGCGTGGAGGTGGGGCAGGTGGTGCAGATGGGCCAGCCCCTCTTGGCCCTGGTGCCCCTGCGCGACGTCTGGGTCGTGGCCAACTTCAAGGAGACGCAGCTCTCGCGCGTGCGGCCGGGAATGCCGGCCACCGTGGAGGTCGACACCTTCCCCGGCGAGGTCTTCCACGGCACCGTCGACTCGCTCAGCGCGGGGACCGGCGCGCGCTTCTCGCTGCTGCCGCCCGAGAACGCGACCGGGAACTGGGTGAAGGTGGTGCAGCGCGTGCCGGTGAAGATCCGCCTCGACCCGCGGGAGCTGGGCAATCCCCACACCCTGCGGGCCGGGATGTCGGCCTACGTCGTCATCCAGGTGAGGTAAGGTCGCGGTGGCCGCGCCGCCGGAGGTGGCCCCGATCTCCTCGGCCCGGAAGTGGGCCATCACGCTGTCGGTGATGGTGGTGGCCTTCATGCAGGTGCTCGACACCAGCGTGACCAACGTGGTGCTGCCGCACCTGCAGGGCTCGCTCTCCGCCGGCCTCGAGGAGGTGTCGTGGGTCATCACCTCCTACCTCGCGGCCAACGCCATCATCATACCGGCCACCGGCTGGCTCGCCGGGGTCCTCGGCCGCAAGCGCTTCTTCCTCATCTGCTGCGTGCTGTTCACGGTGAGCTCGGTGCTCTCCGGCATGGCCCCGAACCTCACCTTCCTGATCCTCGCCCGCATCTTCCAGGGCATCGGGGGCGGGCCGATCATCCCGCTCTCGCAGGCGATCCTGTGGGAGATCTTCCCGCTCGGCCAGCGCGGGCTCGCGATGGCGGTGTGGGGGATCGGGTTCATGATGGGGCCGATCATCGGGCCCACCCTGGGCGGCTACATCGCGGACAACTGGTCGTGGCGGTGGATCTTCTACATCAACCTGCCGGTGGGTCTGCTCGGCTTCTTCATGGCGAGCGCGTGCCTCTTCGACCCGCCCTACCTGCGCAAGCCGGCGCGGGTGGACTGGCCCGGGCTCGTGCTGATGGTCCTGGGCTTCGGCTGCCTGCAGCTCTTCCTCGACCGCGGCGAGCGCGAGGACTGGTTCGACTCCACCCTGATCGTCACCCTCGCGTTCATCGCGGGCGTGGCCCTGGTGGGCTTCGTGGCCCGCGAGCTGCTCGCGAAGGAGCCGGTGCTCGACCTCACCGTGTTCACCGACCGCAACTTCGCGTTCGGGGCCACCTTCATCGCGCTGATCGGGCTCGGCATGTTCTCGAGCATGGTGCTGCTCGCCCTCTACTCCCAGAAGCTGCTCGGCTACGACGCGCTGACCTCGGGCCTGGTGCTCGCCCCCGGGGGCGTCGGCAACATGTTCTCGCTCATCCTGTGCGGGCGGCTGGTGACTCGGGTCGATCAGCGCGTGCTGCTGACCTTCGGCTGCCTGGTCAACGCGCTGAGCCTCTACATGATGTCGAACCTCACCCTCACCATGGACTACTGGACCCTGACCTTCCCGCGCGTGATCCAGGGCTTCGCGCTCGGCTTCATCTTCGTGCCGCTCTCGACGCTCACCCTGGCGACTATTCGGCGAGACAAGCTTGTCAATGCGACCTCCGCCTACAACGTGCTGCGCAACCTGGGGGGCAGCGTGGGGATCGCGCTCGCCACCACCTTCCTCGCCCAGCGGAGCCAGTTCCACCAGCAGAACCTGGTGAGCCACGTCACGATCTGGGCGCCGGAGACGCAGACGCGGCTCGCGCGCTGGACCACCCACTTCCTGAGCCAGGGCAGCGACGCGTTCACCGCGCAGCGCCAGGCGCTGGCGATGCTCTACCAGGACGCGGTCGGGCAGGCGCAGGTGCTGGCCTACGCGGACGACTTCTGGCTCCTCGCCATCCTCTTCTCGATCGTGCCGCTGTTCCTGCCGCTGATGCGCCGGGTGCGGATCGACCCCGCGCCGCCGCCGGAGGAGGAGGAGAGCGAGGGCGGCCGCGTGCCGCCGCTGCCCGCGCCGGTCGACTAGTCGGCCGCCGCCGACGTCACGCGGCGGGGCCCGCGTCCCTTCCCGCCGTGGCGCGCCTCGAAGCGGGTCAGCACCTCTTCCCACGCGAGGGTTCGCCGCCCGCCCTGCCGCCGCAGCTCGGGGTCGAGCACGATCGGCCGCTGCCGGATCTGCCCCGCCAGATTGCTCCGCACCGCGCGGTCCGAGTAGAAGCGCCGGAGGCGGTGGCACATGAGGGAGCGGCGCGCGTTGTAGCCGAACTCGCGGCGGTAGGCGGCCGGCTCCATGCCGTGGGACCGCAGGTGGGTGTTGGTGAGCTGGCGGAGCGCCCGCCCGCAGATCAGGCAGACGATCGCTTCGTCGCGGATCGCCCGGCGGGGGTCGTGGTCCAACAGCGCGATGGGTCGCGGCGCGGCCTGGATCATGGGTGCCTCCCCGTGTGAGGTCTCGGCCGCCGGCCAGACGTCGCAAGCGACGAGCCAGGGTCTCGACGTGATCCCACGGGGAGTTGCGCGGCGGGAGCTGGTCGGGTGCGCTGTCCGACAGCGGGTTCGACGCTGTCGAAAGCCGTCGAACGTCATTTGACCGGGGTGGGGCCCTTGGCTACTATCCCCCCCACTGATGAGCCGCTTGGAGGGCTTGATCGGCAATAGCCCCCTCATGCTGGCGCTTCGAGCGCAAGTCGAGCGGCTTTTGTCGCGCCCGACTCCCTCCGGCGGTCGTCTCCCACCCCTGCTGCTGCTCGGCGAGACCGGTGTCGGCAAGGGACTGCTGGTCCGCCTCATGCATCAGGCCAGCGTGCGACGGGAGCGACCGTTGATCGAGATCAACTGCGCGGCGATTCCGGACAGCCTGGTCGAGGCCGAGCTCTTCGGCTACGAGCGCGGCGCGTTCACGGATGCCCGCCAGGGCAAGCCGGGGCTCTTCCAGGCCGCGCACGGGGGCGTGCTGTTCCTCGACGAGGTCAACTCGCTCCCGCTCCCCGCGCAGGCCAAGCTCCTCACCGCGCTCGAGCAGCGCGAGGTGCGCCGGCTCGGCAGCACCCGGGCCGAGCCGGCCGACGCCTGGATCGTGACCGCGACCAACTCGCGGCTCGACGCGGCGGTGGCGCGCCGGGAGTTCCGCCTGGACCTCTACCACCGTATCTCCGCGGTCGTCGTCGAGGTGCCGCCGCTGCGCGCGCGCGGCCGCGACGTGCTCGCGCTCGCGCAGGCCTTCCTCTCCCGCTCCTGCACCGAGTACGACCTCGAGCCGAAGCGCCTCGGCGCGGAGGCGGAAGCCGCGCTCCTCGCCCACGCGTGGCCCGGCAACGTGCGCGAGCTGCGCAATGCGATCGAGCGGGCGGTCCTGCTCGCCGACGGCGAGGAGGTCACCTCCGCGCTGATGGAGCTGCCGCCGGCCCCGCGCCCGGCGCCGGCCGGGCCCGCACCGGTCCCGCTGGCGGGCGGCGACGAGCGCGACGCGCTCCGCGAGGCCCTGGAGGCGTCCGGCTGGAATCTCTCGCGCGCCGCGGCGCGGCTCCGCATGCCGCGCAACACGCTCCGCTATCGCATGGACCGCCTCGGCCTTCGCCCCGCCCCGGCCGAGGCCGCCGTGTCCGAGCCGGCGCATGCGGTGGCGCCGCCGCCGACCGGGCTGCGCTGGGAGAAGCGCTGGATCGCGGCGGCGCAGGTCACGCTCGCTCCGCCGCCCGCGCTCGGCAGCTATCACCTCACGCCGCTGCTCGAGGAGCTCATCGAGAAGGCGCGGAGCTTCGGCGGCCGGCTCGACGCCCTGCACCCGCTGGGATTCACCGCGCTCTACGGCATCGAGCCCACCGAGGCCGCGCCGAACCGGGCCGCGCTCGCGGCCCAGGCCATCGTGAAGGCCGCCGCCGGGTACCGCGACGCCGGCGGCGGGCGGGCCGCGCTCGCCTGCCGGGTGCACGCCGCAGAGTGCCTCATCGCGCGCGGGGCGCCGATCGTCGGCATGGCCCCGGAGGACCGGCGCCGGCTGCACGAGGCCCTGGAGGCGCTCGGCCCTGCGCCCGGCACGATCGCGGTGAGCCCGGCCGCGGTGCCGTTCCTCGAGCGCCGCTTCATCGTCGAGGCCGGCGCGGCCGGAGCCGCCACGAGCTTCCGCCTCACGGGCGCGGGTCGCTCCGGCTTCGACGTGGGCGGGCGGCCGCCGAGTCCGTTCGTCGGCCGCGCCCGGGAGCTCGAGCGCCTCCGCGAGCAGCTCGCGGAGGCGGAGCGCGGGCGCGGGCAGGTGGTCGACGTCATGGGCGAGCCGGGCGTGGGCAAGTCGCGCCTGGTGGACGAGTTCCGGCGCGCGATCGGGCCCGAGCGGGCGCTCTACCTCGAGGGCCGGTGCGCAGCCCACGCCACCAGCACGCCCTACCTGCCGTTCGTCCAGCTGCTGCAGCAGGCCTTCGGCTTCACCGAGTCCGACGGATCGGAGGCGATCGCGGCGCGCGTGCGCGAGGGGGTGGCCCGCCTCGGCCTCTCGGCGGGGACGGTCGCGCCCTACCTGCTCCACCTGCTCGGCATTCCCGGCCGCCCGGGCGACGGCGTCGCGGGCTCGAGCCCGCAGGCGGTGCGGGCGCGCACCGTCGACGCGCTCCGCTACGTGATGATCGCGGCCAGCCAGCGCCAGCCGGTGATCGTGGCGATCGATGACCTGCAGTGGATGGACCCCACCTCGGTGGCGAGCCTGTCGGTGCTCGCCACGAGCGTGGCCGCCTCGCGCATCCTGGTGCTCACCACGTGCCGCCGGGGCCACCGGCCACCCTGGCTCGGCCGGCCGTACGCGACCCAGCTCGATCTCGACCGGCTGGGCCCGGGCGAGAGCCTCGCCATCGTCCAGGCTTTCCTCGCGGGTCGCGAGGTGGCGCCCGGCGTCGCGGACGCGCTCGTGAGCAAGGCCGACGGCATCCCGTTCTTCCTGGAGGAGCTCGCGCGCGCGGTCGCGGCCGACCCGGCGGCGCGCGTGGCGGGCCGCGTGCCGGGCATCCCGGACACGGTGCACGAGGTGATCGCGGCCCGCGTCGATCGCCTGACCGCGGCCGACCGCGACCTGCTGCAGGGCGCCGCGGTGCTGGGCCGCGACGTGCCGCTGCCGCTGCTGCGCCAGATCGCGGGACTCGGCGAGCCCGAGTTCCGCGCCGCCCTCGCGCGCCTGCGCGTGGCCGGCTTCCTGCGGGAGGGCGCGGGCGCGTCCGGCGAGACCGGCGGGTTCACCCACGTGCTCACCCAGGAGACCGCGTACCGGAGTCTCTCCGCCGAGCGGCGCCGCGCCCTGCACGAGGCCGCGGCCGCCGCCATCGAGAAGCACCAGCCGGACATCGCCGAGCGTCACCCCGAGGTACTCGCGCACCACCTCACCGAGGCGGGCGTCACCGCGGCGGCGGGGCACTGGCACCGCGCCGGCCGCCTCGCGCTCCGGCGGTCGGCCAACGCGGAGGCCCTCGCGCACCTCCGCCGGGCGCTGGTCCTGCTGGAGGCACAGCCGGCCGGCGCGGAGCGCGCGCGGGCGGAGCTGGGGCTGCAGCTCACCCTGGGCGCCGCGATGGTGGCGGATCGCGGCTACGGCGCCCGCGAGCTCGACCTGACCATGGCCCGGCTCGAGGCGCTGACCGGGAAGGTGGCGGACGCGCCCGAGGTGCCGGTGGCCCGCTTCGCGCTCTGCCGGTTCGCGATCGCGCGGGCCGATCTCGCCGCCGCCGAGCGCTTCGCGCGGGAGATGCGCGCCGCGGCGGGTCGCGATCCCGAGGCCCTGATCCCCGCCTCGGTCGCCTCCGGCATCACCGATTTCTACCTGGGCCACTTCGGGCGCGCCCGCGAGCACTTCGAGCGGGGCCTGGCCCTGCACGAGCCCCGCTTCGCGGAGGCGCAGATCGCGCGGTACGGCAACGACATGCGGGTGGCCGCGCTGGGCTTCCTCGCCTGGACGTGCGCGATCACCGGGGAGGTGGATCGGGCGGCGCGGCTCGCCGACGAGTGCGTCGCGCGGGCGCGCGAGAGCGGCCACCCGCTCACCCTGGCGGTGGCGCTGAACTGGGCCGGGCTGGTCCGCTGCGAGCGGCACGAGCCCGCGCTCGCCGCGCGTCTGGGCGAGGAGCTGCTCGACCTCTCGCGCGAGCAGAGCTTCGCCTTCTACACCGCGCTGGCTCTCGGGCTGCTCGGCTGGGCGCAGCTGGCCCGGGGCGAGCGCGCGGCGGGCGCCGAGCTGCTGCGCCAGGGGCTCGACCGCTACCGCGCGACCAACCAGCGCATCGGCCTGCGCCCGCGCGCCCACCACGTCGAGGGGCTCCTGAGCCTCGGCGCGGTCGACGAGGCGCTCGCGCAGGTCGACGAGTTCCTCGAGCACTCCCGCGTCACCGGCGAGCGCGGGCTCGTGTCCGAGCTGCACCGTTTGCGGGGCGAGGCGCTCGCCCGTCGCGCGCCGGGCGACGCGGAGGCGGGACGCGCGCTCGAGCGGGCGCTCGCGATCGCGCGGGAGCAGGGGGCCGCCCTCCTCGCCCTGCGCGCGGCGATCAGCCTCGTGCGGCTCGAGGGCGAGCGCGGCGACGCGGCGCGGTCGCTCGCCACGCTGCGCGCCGCGTGCCAGGCCATGACCGAGGGCTCCGACCACCCCCACGTGCAGGCGGCCCGAGCGCTCCTCGGGGAGTGAGGCCGTCGGAGGACAGGCCCATGCCGACCCTGCTCACGAACTGGAATCGCTCGGCGGACAGCAAGCCCGAGGTCGTCGTAGAGCCCCGGTCGGTGGCCGAGCTGCAGGAGATCGTGCGTACCGCCACCCACCTGCCGATCCGTCCGGCCGGCGAGCTGCACTCGGTCAACGCGTGCTTCGCGGCCGACGGCGGCACCCAGGTGCGGATGGGCGCGTTCCGCTCCAGCGTGGTGGATCCGCCCGGCTCCATCACGGTGGGGGCCGGCGTCACCCTCATCGAGATGCGCGACGCCCTCCGGCCGCACGGGCTCGAGCTGCCGGTGACGCCCGAGATCGGCAACGCCACCGCCGGCTCGGTCGCGTGCTCGGGCACCAAGGACTCCTCGCTGTTCGAGCGGCCGCCGGTCACCGGGTACGAGCCCGCGCTGGCCCCCGCCTTCGGCCAGGTGGGCTCCGCGGTCACCCAGGTGAAGATGATCGACGCGGAGGGCCACGACCTCACCCTCTCCGGGGCCGCGCTGCGGGACATCCGCTCGAGCTACGGCCTGCGCGGCATCATCCACGAGGTGACCTTCCAAGTGCAGCCCGCGGTTCCCCTTCGTTACTCCCACGACCTGATCACGTTCGCGGCCGACGACCCGCCCACCGTCGAGGCCGTCTTCGGCGACGCGGAGGCGGTGCTGGCCTTTCTGGAGCCGTATCGCCCGGGCATCCTCGTCGAGCGGCGGCGCCGGGCTCCCGGAGCGGTCATCGGGCACGAGGACGTGCTGAAGCGGAAGATCCGCGATCACCTCTGGGAATGGGGGGCGAGCGAGGCGACCACGGTGCTGACCACGGTGGGGCACGTCTTCGATCCGCTCGCCCACCTGACCAGCGTCCTCACCGAGGAGCTGGGCTCGCTGTTCGACCGGGTCCGCGAGCTGGGACGCGCGCCCCACGTCTCGGCGAGCGACAAGCTCTTGCAGATCTTCGACCTGCTCACCCCGAAGGTGCTCCAGGCCCTGCACGGCTTCACCGCCTACCGCTCGGACTCGAACATCCAGTTCACCCGGGACCGCGTCACCTTCTTCGACTTCACCTTCTGGGCGTACCCGGTGAGCCAGTGGCGGCGGGTGGTCACCGACTTCATCGCGTTCTGCGCCCGGAACCGGCCGAAGTTTCGTCCCGCCCTCTTCACCGAGGTGTACTTCATCTGCGCCGACGACCGCTCGCGGCTCGCCTTCGCCCCCCAGGAGCACGCGTTCACCCTCGACATGGTCCACAACGAGCCGAACCATCCCGAGTGGCACGCCCTCAACGAGGCCTACAACGAGTTCGCGGTGAGCCACGGGGCCCGCCCGCTGCTCAACCAGACCAAGCGGCTGCCGGAGACCCCGCACGTGGTCGGGCGCGCGCTCCCGGAGTGGGCCGCGTTCAAGGCGGAGGTCGCCGCCTCGCCGGCGGGCGACCGCTTCCTGCGGGGAAGCTTCTTCGATCGGCTGGGCTGAGCCGCCGCGCATCCGCCCGGGATGGTCGAGAGCGGATCGCCCCGTGTCCGGTTCCCGCATGGCTTATCATGGGGACTCGGAGGCCAATCATGAAGAACGTCGAGATGACCATCGCGGGCGATATCCTCACGATCACGATCGATCTCTCCAAGGAGTTCGGACCCTCCTCGTCCGGCAAGACCACCATCGTGGCCTCGACCGAGGGCAACGTGACGGTGCCCGAGCGCGAGGAGAAGATCGGGCTCAACGTGTACCGGAAGAAGTGACCCGACCATGAGCCCCGAGCCCGAGCACCCGCTGGCCGCGCCCGCTCCCGGTCTCGTCCATCCCTGGCCCGACCCGCCCGAGGGCGGCGCGAGCATCCTGGTCGCCCCCGGCATCCGCTGGATCCGGATGCCGCTGCCGTTCCAGCTGAACCACATCAACCTGTGGCTGCTCGACGACGGCGACGGGGTCACGGTGGTGGACACCGGGGTCGGGCTCCCGCCCACCCGGGCCCTGTGGGAGTCGCTCTTCGCGGGCGAGCTGCGCGGCAAGCCGATCGTGCGCGTGCTCGTCACCCACTTCCACCCGGACCACATCGGCAACGCGGACTGGCTCGCCCAGCGCTTCGGGGTCGAGGTGTGGTGCCCGCAGGCCGAGTGGCTGATGGCCCAGCTCGCGTGGCAGGGGATGGGGGGCAACGACTCCGAGAAGCGGCTCAACCACTACCGTCGCCACGGGGTGCCGGAGGCGTCGGTGGAGGCCTTCCGCGGGCGCGGCAACCACTTCCGCCAGCTCGTGCCGTCGGTGGCGCCGGACTTCCGCGCGGTCCGCGAGGGCGACGTGGTGACGGTCGGCGGGCGCGCCTGGCACGCCTTCACGGTGATGGGGCACGCGCCCGAGCACGCGTGCCTCTTCTCCCCGGAGGCCAACGTGCTGATCTCGGGCGATCAGGTGCTACCCAAGATCACCACCAACGTGAGCGTGTGGCCCGACCAGCCGAACGGCAATCCGCTCAAGCTCTATCTGGACTCGCTCGGGCGCTTCCGCCCGCTGCCCGAGTCGACCCTGGTGCTCCCGTCCCACGGGCTGCCGTTCCGCGGCCTGCACCGCCGGCTCGACTACCTCCAGCACCACCACGACGAGCGGCTCAGCGAGACCATCGACGCCCTCGCGGAGCCGCGCACCGCGAACGACCTCGTGCCGGTGCTCTTCCGCCGCCAGCTCGACGCCCACCAGCTCGGCTTCGCGATCGGGGAGACGGTGGCGCACCTCCACTTCCTCGAGGCGCAGGGGCACGCGAGCCGCCTCGTCGGCGAGGACGGGGTCTACCGCTTCCGGAAGGCCTAGCCCGCGACCGCCTCACGCCTCGGGGCCCGCGTCGAAGCGCAGCCCCATCTTGCTCTTGAACACCTCGAGCGCGTGCGGATCCAGCGCCTCGATCCGCCGGGCGATGGCGGGCGGCAGTCCGATGTCGTTCCGGTCGTTGATGCCCCCGGTGATGATGGTGAGCAGCACGCTGTCCTTGGCGTCGACGTTGCGGAAGCCGCGGTTGACGCCGGGCGGGCACGAGAAGGTGTCCCACCGGTTCAGCACGATCTTCTCGCCCCCGTCGTCGTTGAGCGAGAACTCGAGCTTCCCCTCGAGCACGATGAAGGTCTCGAAGGTCTTCACGTGCGCGTGCAGGCAGGGGCCCTGGCCGGGCGGCATGATCGAGATGAACATGGTGAGGCCGGCCGCGTTGTAGATCGGCGCGTCGTTCCCGAACGCGGACTGGGTCCGCTCGAGCACCACCGGCATCAGGGTGCGCGCGAGGATGATGTCCTTGGCCGCCTGCGACACGGTGGTGTCGTTCTTCATGAACTCCATGGGCTGGAGCGCGGCGAAGCGCCCGGTGCGGTGCTCGATCTCTTCCCGGCTCATCTGCACGGTCTGCATGCGGCCCTCCTGGCGTGGCGCGATGTGGAGCACTGGACGATAGCACGGCCCGGGGCGAGGAGGATATCCGCCCCGCGTTGACGCCCCTCCGCGCCCTGTGGTACTTGAGGGGCCCATGGCGATCACGGTCTACGGGGCGGGCGCGATCGGAGGCACCACCGGCGCGGCCCTCGCGCGGGCCGGCCACGACGTGCTCCTGGTGGACAGCGCCGCCGCCCACGTCGAGGCGATCAACGCCCACGGCATCACGATCGAGCGCCGGGACGGGGTCACCACCACGCGGGTGCCCGCGGTCACGCCCGACCGGCTCGGCCGCGACCTCGCCCTCGTCCTCCTCGCGGTCAAGAGCCATCACACCGCGGAGGTGCTCCGCGACCTCGCGCCGCGGCTCGCCCCCGGCGGCACCATCGTCTCGCTGCAGAACGGGCTCAGCGAGGAGCAGATCGCGGCCTCCGTCGGCGCCCAGCGCACCGTCGGCTGCCTGGTGAACTGGGCCGCCGACTGGGTCGCGCCCGGCCGCATCCTGCACGGCGGCCACGGCGCCTTCGTGCTGGGCGAGCTCGACGGGCGGATCACCCCGCGGGTGCGCGAGCTGGCCGCGCTGCTGAGCGCGGTGGAGGAGACGCCGGTCACCGACAACATCTGGGGCTACAAGTGGGCGAAGCTCATCTACGGGGCGCTCCTCTTCGCGACCGCGCTGGTGGACGCCCACGTCTACGAGGTCGTGGAGCGGAGCCCGGGGGTGAAGGACGCGCTGGTCGGCATCGTGGGCGAGGGGATCGCGGTCGCCGACAAGGCGGGCGTGCGCGTGCTGCCCTTCGACGAGTTCGATCCCGCGTGGTACCGCGCGGCCCTCGCGGGCGACGCGGCGGCGCGCGATCGCGCGATGGCCGCCATCGCGGCCCACTACCGGCAGCACACCAAGACCAAGACCGGCATCTGGCGCGACCTCGCGGTGCGCCGGCGCAAGACCGAGGTGGACGGTCAGCTCGGCACGCTCGCCCGCAAGGGCGAGGCGCTCGGGGTGGCGACGCCGCTCACCCGGCGGCTCGCCGAGCTGATCCGCGACCTCGAGGACGGCCGCCGTCAGATGGACTGGAGCAACCTCGACCCGCTGGTGACCCTCGTGCACAAGGAGACCCGCCCATGACGCGTGCCCGCCTCGCGCCGGCTGTCCTGGTGGCCCTCATCCTGGCCGCGGTGGCCGGTCTCGCCGCGCCTCCGCCCGCGGCGGCCCAGAAGCCGGGCGGCACGCTCACCATCGTGCGGCCGACCGATCCGGTCTCGCTCGATCCGCAGCTCGAGACCACCGCCCCCGGGGCCTGGGTCTACTTCAACATGCTCGAGCCGCTGCTGACCCTCGACGAGAAGATGCAGGTCCGCCCGGCCCTGGCCGCCTCCTACGAGGTGATGTCGCCCACCAAGGTGCGCTTCAAGCTGCGGCCCGGCGTCAAGTTCCACGACGGCACCCCGCTCAACGCGGCGGCGGTGAAGTTCACTTTCGAGCGCGCCCTGCGCGGCAACCCGCCCGCGCGGTGGGCGAGCCTCGCCGGTCCGCTCGCGGGCGCCGAGGTGGTGGACGACCTCACCGTCGACGTGATGACCCGCGAGCCCTACGGGCCCATCCTCCGCACGCTCGCGATGTACTGCACCGGCATCGTCTCCCCGACCGCGGTGCAGAAGATGGGCGAGGGTTTCAGCCGCGCCCCGGTCGGCACCGGCCCGTTCCGCTTCGTGGAGTGGAAGACCAACACCCACGTGATCCTCGAGCGCAACCCGGATTACTGGGGCGACAAGGCGCTGCTGGACCGGGTGATCTTCAAGGTCGTGCCGGAGGAGGGGGCGCGGATGATCGCGCTGCAGACCGGCGACGCGGACATGGTGCTGCTGCCCGCGCCGGCCCAGCTCGCGCAGATCAAGCGCGACCCCAAGTACGTCGTCCACGAGGTGGTGGGCGGGCGGGTGGTCTTCGCGGGCATGAACGCGGCGGTCCCGCCGCTCGACGACGTGCGGGTGCGCACCGCGCTGCTCTTCGCGGTGGACCGCAAGGCCATCCTCGACAACATCCTGGAGGGCTCCGCGGTGGCCGCGCGCGGGGTGCTGGCCCCGAGCGTGTTCGGCTTCAAGGACATGCAGCTCGATCGGCTGTATCCCTTCGACCGCGCGAAGGCCAAGGCCCTGCTCGCCCAGGCCGGCTGGACCCCGGGCCCGGACGGCATCCTCCAGAAGGGCGGGCAGCGGCTCTCGCTGTCCTGGCTGGCCGCGCGCGGGCGCTATCCGAAGGACGGGGAGATCACCGAGGCCATCCAGGCCATGCTCAAGGAGGTCGGCGTCGAGGCCAAGGTGCAGTTCCTCGAGTGGGCCACCGTGTTCACCCAGTTCCGCTCCGCCGGCTTCAAGGACCACATGTTCACGCTGGGCTGGGTGACCTCGAACGCGGACGCCGACTACTCGATGTACGCGCTCTTCCACAGCAAGCAGGTCCCGCCCACCGGCTGGAACACCTCGCGCTACGCGAACCCGAAGGTCGACGCGCTGGTCGAGCTGGCCCGGCGCAATCTGAACCAGACCGAGCGCGAGAAGCAATATGGTGAAGCGCAGGACATTTTAGCCCGCGAGATGGTGTGGATCCCGGTCTACAACACCAAGGAGATCGTGGTGACGCGGGCCGGGGTCAAGGGCTTCACGGTGCACCCGGTCGAGTACAACCTCTGGCTGGGGAAGGTCTGGCTCGACAAGTAGGACCGGGACGGCCGTCGTGCTGACCTTCGTGGCGCGCCGGCTGCTACTGGCGGTGCCGGTGCTGCTGGGCGTGGTCTTCGTGGTCATGCTCACCGTCGAGCTGATCCCGGGCGACGCGGTCGCCCTCATGCTCGGCGAGCACGCCACCCCGGAGGCGGTGGCCCGGCTGCGCGACTATCTCGGGCTCGACAAGCCGCTGATGGTCCGCTACGCCGCCTACGTGGGGCACCTCGCGCGCGGCGACCTCGGCCGCTCCATCCAGCAGAACCGCCCGGTGGTGGACGAGCTGGCCGACGCCTGGCCGGCCACCCTCGAGCTGACCCTGGCCGCCCTGGCGCTGGCCGCCGCGGCCGGGGTGGCCGCCGGCGTGGTCTCCGCGGTGTGGCCCAACTCCCTCTTCGACGCGGCGGCCCGCGTGGGCTCGCTCTTCGGCCTCTCGATGCCGGTGTTCTGGACCGGCCTCGTGCTGATCGTGATCTTCGCGCTCTGGCTGCCGTGGCTGCCGGTGGGCGGGACCGGCTCGCTCGGCCACCTGGTGCTGCCCGCGGTCACCCTGGCCCTGCCGTCGGTGGCGATGGTGGCGCGCATGACGCGCTCGAGCGTGCTCGAGGTGCTGCGCGAGGACTACGTGCGCACCGCGCGGGCCAAGGGGGTGGCGGAGCGGCTCGTGGTGTCGAAGCACGCGCTCCGCAACGCGGCGATCCCGATCCTCACCCTGCTCGGCCTGCAGGCCGGCCAGCTCATGGGCGGCGCGGTGCTGACCGAGACCGTGTTCGCCTGGCCGGGCCTCGGCCGCCTCATGGTGAAGGCGATCTTCGCGCGCGACTACGTGCTGCTGCAGGGCGCGGTGCTGGTGTTCGCGCTCGCGTTCGTGCTGATCAACCTGGCGGTGGACGTGGCCTACGGCGCGCTCGACCCGCGCATCGCGCGGCAGGGGTAGCCGGGTGGCGATCGCGGCGGGCGCGCTCGCGGGGCCCGAGGGGTCGCTCGCGCCCGCGACCCTGTCCGCGGACGCGTGGCGGCGCTTCCGTCGGAGCCGGCTCGCCGTGATCGGGCTGGTGGTGGTCGCGCTGTTGATGGTGGCCGCCGCGGGCGCGCCGTGGCTCGCCCCCGCCGATCCAGCGAAGCAGAGCCTGATCGAGAAGCGGGCGCGGCCGGGCGGCAAGTTCCTGCTGGGCGCCGACGAGTTCGGGCGCGACATCCTCTCGCGGCTGATCTTCGGCAGCCGCGTCGCGCTCCTGGTGGGCGGCCTCTCGGTGGCCATCGCGCTGGCGGCGGCTCTCACCCTGGGCTGCCTGGCCGGCTTCGCGGGCGGCGTGGTCGACGTGGTGATCATGCGCGTCGTCGAGATCCTGCTCGCGTTCCCGTACCTGCTGCTCGCCATCGCGGTGGTCTCCGCGCTCGGCCCCGGCGTGCTCAACACCACGATCGCGGTCGGCATCTGGGGCGCCCCCACCGCCACCCGGCTGGTGCGCTCGGCGGTGCTCACCGCCAGCGAGTCCGAGTACGTGCGGGCGGCCCGCGCCCTCGGCGCCTCCGCGCTGCGCGTGCTCACCCGGCACGTGCTGCGCAACGTGCTGCCGACCGTCATCGTCTACTCGACGCTCTTCATGGCCAACGCGATCCTGGTCGAGGCCGCGCTCTCCTTCCTCGGGCTCGGGGCCCAGCCGCCCACGCCCTCGTGGGGGCTGATGGTCTCGAGCGGCCGCGACTTCCTGCTGGTGGCCCCGCACATCGCCACCGTGCCCGGCCTCGCCATCATGCTCGCGGTCCTCGGCTTCAACCTCCTGGGCGACGGGCTCCGCGACGCGCTCGACCCCCGGCTGCGAGGGCAGCTCTAGCCGTGCGGCTCGAGGGGCGGGTGGCGATCGTGACCGGCGCCGCGCACGGCATCGGCCGCGCGATCTGCGTCGAGCTGGCGCGCGAAGGCGCCCGGGTGTGGGCCTGCGACGTGCGCGCCCCCGAGCTCGCCGCGACGCGCGCCGCGGTGGACGCGGCGCGGCCCGGGGCGGGGGAGACCGCGGCGGTCGACGTGCGCGACGCGCGCGCGGTGGCCGACTTCGTGGGGCGGGTGGATACCGCGGCGGGGCGCGTCGACATCCTGGTCAACACCGCGGGTGGCGTCTCGGGGCAGGTGATGCGGCCGGTGGAGGAGGTGTCGGACGAGGCGTGGCGGGAGATCTTCGCGGTCAACCTCGACGGGGCCTTTCACTTCACGCGCTCGGTCGCTCCCGTCATGAAGCGGGCCGGGCGCGGGGCCATCGTGAACATCTCCTCGGGGGCGGGGCGCTCGTACAGCCTCACCGGCATCCAGGCCTACGCGAGCGCCAAGGCCGGGCTCATCGGATTCACGCGTCAGACCGCGCGGGAGCTCGGCCGTCACGGCATCCGGGTCAACTCGGTGGCGCCGGGCTTCATGCGCACGAACCCGGCCACCGAGCTCCAGTGGGAGGCGATGGGGGCGGCCGGCCAGGCGCGTCTCATGGAC
>DASZJM010000360.1:0-4482 GCA_035948165.1 Candidatus Methylomirabilota bacterium | reverse complement strand
ACCCCGCGGGGCGGCTGGCCGTTGCCGGTCAGCAGCACGCAGTTGTAGCGGCGCCAGAACTTGTCCTCCGAGAGGCGGTTCCACTGGGTGCCCTTCTCGACGAGGAGCACGAAGTCGGCGGTGCAGCGGCGGATCGCGATGTACTCCGGCTCGACGATCGAGGGCACCGAGTAGCCGCCCTTGCCCAGGCGCGCGCAGTCGACCCGGTCGCCGTCGTCGTCCAGCACGAGCGGGCCCACCACGCTGCCCGCGTTCTCCGCGCGCACGTGCAGCTCCTCGCGCAGGGCGGCCAGGGTGACCTCGAGATCCTCGATCAGGGGGTCGGACTCGTTCTGGTTGTCGAAGGTGTTCTCGTGCGAGTCCTTCATGGTGTGCTTGGTGCGGTAGTAGATCTCGCGGAGCGAGGTGGTCAGGTTCGCCCGCTGCAGCTCCGAGAGCGCGTCGGCCACCAGCACGGTCTGCATGAACTTCTTGGCCATGCCCACGTTGAAGAACGTGCGCGCCTGCTTGCGCTTGCCGAGCTCGATGATGCCGCGCTTGGCGTTGAAGTTGACGTTGGCGAGGCTCCGCACCGGGATCGCCAGGGTGGGGTCCTTGCTCTTCTCCGCCGCGGTGATGACGGTGTCGGCCACCCCCACCAGCTTCCGCTCGACCGGCCCGATCTTGCTCGCCTTCACTTTGGCCATGGGAGGATCCTAGCGCGTCTTGCGCTTGCCGCGCGCGGCCGGCTTCGCGGCCGCCGGCCTGGGGGCCGCCTTCCGGGCGGCCGGCGCCTTCGTGGCCCTCGCGTGCGCCTTCGCGGCCTTCGCCCTGCCCTTGGCCTTGCCCTTCGGCTCGCGCGCCGGCGTGTCGATCTCCGGCGTCTCCGCCTCGCTCGCGTCGGGCGCCCCCGCGCCGTTGGCGCTGACCGGGAGCACCGGCGCCTCACCCTCCGTCCCGTCCGGGGTGACGATGATCGAGTGCGGCAGCCCCTCGGGGCCGGAGTTGCGCCCCAGGATCTCGTCGGTCTTGGTGCCACCGGTCCGCTTCAGCGCGATGCGCTGGAGCTGGCTCTTGAGCTTCTCCTTGGGGAGCCGGCCGCCCTTGAGGCGGGCGCAGGCCTCGACCACTTCCTCGATGTAGAGATCGAAGATGTTGCGCCGCCGGAACTCGCTCTTGGCCCGCTCGCGCCGCCGCAGGAAGACGCCGAGCCGCCGCCCGCACTCCTGCAGCGCGAGCTTGATCTCCTTGCGGATCTCGTCGTAGTCGGCGATCGCTTCCTTGGACTCGCTGGTGAACGGCACCCACACCGAGGCCATGTGGACGAAGACCACCATCGGCCCGGCCGGGAGCGCGCCGCGCGACTGGGTGATGCCGTAGTTCTTCCACGCGGTCTCGATCGCGGCCTTGAAGGTCGCGCACGCCGACTGCTGGTAGAGCAGGGGCACCCGGTTGGCGTAGCGGATCACGCGGGCCAGCTCGTCGTCGTCCTCGCGCTGCTCGCCCTCCGCGAGGGGGACCGCGGGCGCGTCCGGGGCGGCCGCCGCCTGATCCGGGCCCTTGCCGTACGCGAGCCCCGCCTCGATCGCGAACGGGTTGCCGCGGTAGACCGCGGGTGGCCGCGTCACCGCGGTGTAGAACTCGCCCTTGATCTGCTTGTAGAGGCCGTGGAGGATCGCCTTCTCGCCGATGGGCGAGATGCAGTTCGACGGCGGGGCCATGATCTTGGTGGCCTGGATCGCCTTGTAGAGCGCCTCGGCCGCCTCGCCGTGGATGTTGCGCGGCTTCGCGTTGGGCGAGAGCTTGGCGGTCTTGCAGATCTCCGCCGCGACCGCGGGCGAGACCCGGCTGAAGTCGCCGGCCAGGAACCCGGCGAGCGAGTGGCCGCGGGTGTCGTGGAGCATCCGCAGGAGGATGCCGAACTCGATGCCGTACGGGTGCGGCTTGATCTCGCGCGGCTGGGGCGGCAGCTCGTGGATGGTGCGCGCGTACTCCCGCGTCTCACCCTCCGGGGTGCGGTAGACCAGCTTCACGTGCGGGTTGGCGATCGCGACCTGCTCGAGGAACTCGTCCACCGAGGCGCGGCCCTTCTGGTAGCGGCCCTCGATCTCGAGCGTCACCTGGGTGCCGCGCGGATGCTCCCAGTCAATCTTCTTGCTCTCGAAGATGCGCGGCTCGTTCTTCTTGGTGTCGATCTGCACCTCGAAGTAATGGGCCGCGGCGCGCGCGCCGGTGCGCGAGATGATCTGCACCGGCTTGCCGGTGGTGAGCTGGGCGTACATGCCGGCCGCCGAGATGCCGATGCCCTGCTGGCCCCGGCTCATGCGGAGCCGGTGGAACTTCGAGCCGTAGAGCAGCTTGGCGAAGATCGGCGGGATCTGCTGCCGGACGATGCCGGGGCCGTTGTCGGCCACGGTGACCCGGAACCGGGTGGCCTGGCTCGCGGGCGGCGGCGCGTCGCCGTTGTTCGGCACCACCTCGAGGGTGACCACCACCTCGGGGAGAATGCCGGCTTCCTCGGCCGCGTCCAGCGCGTTGTCGACCGCCTCCTTGACGCAGGTGAGCAGCGCCTTCCGCGGGTTGTCGAACCCGAGCAGGTGGCGGTTCTTGGTGAAGAACTCGGAGACCGAGATCTCCCGCTGGCGCGCGCCCATCTCGGTGGCGGAGGGGGCGGCGGGCTTCGGCTCGGCGGTCGGGGCCTTGGCGAGCGCGGTGGACATTCCCTTCCTTGATATCAAACTCGCGGGCCCGGAGACTCCTTTATAATCTCGCCCGTGGTGAAGGTCTCGCCCGGGGAAGGCTTCGTCCCGTTCGAGCGTTCCGCGATCGAGCGGAGCATCCCGTGCCGATTTGCCGGCCAGGTCGCGGCCGGACCCGATCGCCTCGCGGTCAAGGTCGGATCGGCTTCCCTCACGTACGCGGAGCTCGACCGCCGGGCCAATCAGGTGGCGTGCGCGATTCTCGCCGCGGCCACCCGGCCCGGCCCGGTCGCCCTCGTGGTCGACCAGGGCCTGTCGCTGATCCCGGGCATCCTGGGCGTCCTGAAGTCGGGGCGGATCTACGTCCCCCTCGAGGCCGGGCTGGGCCGGGAGCGGCTCCGGCACCTGCTGCGGGACTCGGGCGCGACGTCCGCGCTGGTGACCGCCTCCGCCATGCCCCTCGTGCGGGACGTGGCCGCCGCGGACCTCGTCCTCCTCGACGTCGACGCGCTCCCGACCGGCCTTGCCGGCGAGGCCCCCGACGTCGAGATCGCCGCGGCCGCGCCCGCGTACATCTACTACACCACCGGCTCGACCGGCGAGCCGAAGGGCGTGGTGGACTCGCACCGCAACGTGCTCCACAACGTGATGCGCTACACGAACGGGCTCGGCATCGGGCCGGGCGATCGGCTCACACTCCTCCAGTCGCCCGCCTTCAGCGGCGCGGTGTCCAGCATGTTCTGCGCGCTGCTCAACGGGGCGACGTCGCTGCCGTTCGACGTGCGGGCGGCGAGCGGCGGAGCCCTGGCCGACTACGTCGATCACGAGGGCGTCACGATCTATCACTCGGTGCCGACCATCTTCCGCTCCTTCCTGCGCGGCGACCGGACGTTCCCCCGCGTCCGCGTGGTTCGGCTGGAAGGCGATCGATCCGCCCGGCTGGACGTCGAGCTCTTCCGGCGCCACTTCGCGCCCGGATGCGTGCTGGCCAACGGCCTGGGGGCCACCGAGACCGGCCTCGTGTGTCGGTTCCTGCTCGATCGGGAGACGCGGCTGGACGGGGAGATCGTGCCGATCGGCCACCCGGTGGAGGACATGGAGGTCGCGGTGGTCGGCGACGACGGCAAGCCGGTGGGGTCCGGCGAGGTGGGGGAGATCTCGGTGCGCAGCGAGTATCTCGCCCTCGGCTACTGGGACCGCCCGGATCTGACCGAGCGGGCCTTCGAGACCGACGCCGGGGGCCAGCGGGCCTACCGGACCGGTGATCTGGGCCGGCTCCGCGCCGACGGAGGTCTCGAGCACCTGGGCCGCAAGGACTCGCGCGCCAAGATCCGGGGCGTCACCGTGTCTCTCGCCGAGGTGGAGGCGGCGCTCGCCGGCCTGCCGTGCATCCGCGAGGCCGCGGTGATCGCCCGCACCGACACCCACCATGAGCGTCGGCTGGTCGCCTACGACGTTCCCGTCGCGGGCTCGGACCCCAGCGTGAGCGAGCTAAGACGCCAGCTCGCGGAGCGGCTCCCGCCGCAGATGATCCCGTCGCGGTACGGACGGCTGGACGCGCTGCCGCTCAATCAGAATCTGAAGGTGGATCGCAAGGCCCTGCCCGCGCCCGGCCGGGCTCGACCCGCGCTCGACCAGGTCTCTGCGCCGCCGGAGGATCCGACCCAGTCCGAGCTGGTCCGCGTCTGGGAGGAGCTCCTCGAGGTGGAGCCCGTCGGGATCCGCGACGACTTCTTCGATCTCGGGGGCGACTCGCTCCTAGCGACGGCCATGCTGGTCGCCATCGAGGAGGCGATGGGCGTGG
>DASZJM010000359.1:0-15680 GCA_035948165.1 Candidatus Methylomirabilota bacterium | reverse complement strand
GCGGGCGAGCGCCTCGACGGGGTCGGCGGCTTCTGCGCCTACGGCCTGATCGACGGCCACGCGACGGCTCGCGCCATGAACGCCCTGCCCATCGCCCTGTCGGACGATTGCGTCCTGCTGCGTGACATCGCCAAGGACGCGGTGGTGTCCTTCGACGACGTCCCGATGCCGCCCACGCGTCTCAGCGACACCCTCTGGCTCGAGCAGCAGCGGCGCTGGCCCCTCCCGGCCGGCGTCGCCCGCCCGGTGGCCCGTACGCCCCAGCTCACTCCCACCGCGTAAACGCCGGAGCGATCCCATGATCAGGAGACCCTAGCCCGTGACGAACATCGTCGTCCTTGGAACCGGGATGGCCGGCTTCGGCGCCGCGTATCGGCTGCACGCCGAGGGCATCCGGCCGACCCTCTACGACAAGAACTCCTACTACGGCGGCCACACCGCGTCGTTCCGTGATCCGAACGGCTTCCTGTTCGATCTGGGCCCCCACATCTCCTTCACCAAGGACACCCGCATCCAGGACCTGTTCGCGGGCTACGTCGACCAGAAGTACGAGGCGGTCCAGGTCAAGCTCGACAACTACTGGCGCGGCCACCGGATCACCCATCCGGTCCAGCTGCACATGAACAAGCTCCCCCACGACCTGATCGTGGAGATCATCACCGACTTCGTGAGCGAGCAGCACGGTCCCGAGCGCCACATCGGCAACTACGAGGACTGGCTGATGGCGAGCTTCGGCAAGCGCTTTGCCGAGCTGTTCCCCATGACCTACACCCGGAAGTACCACACCACCACCGCGGCCAACATGACCACCGACTGGCTCGGGCCGCGCATGTACCGGCCGAGCCTGGCCGAGATGCTGCGCGGGGCGCTCGCGCCCTGGACGCCCGACGTGCACTACATCACCAACTTCCGCTATCCGACCAACGGCGGCTTCCTCTCGTACCTGAGCGAGCTCCCGAAGCTCGCCGATCTCACCCTCGAGCATCGGCTGGTCGCGGTCGATCCCCTGAAGCACGAGGTGCGCTTCGCCAACGGCGCCACCGTCGGCTACGACGCCCTGATCTCCTCGGTGGCCCTGCCGGACCTCATCCCCATGATCGAGGGAGCCCCGCGGGACGTGGTCGAGGCCTCCCAGCGCCTCGCCTGCACCACCTGCGTGCTGGTCAACGTGGGCGTCGACCGGGCGGACCTCTCGGAAGGTCAGATCACCTACTTCTACGACGAGGACATCGCCTTCACCCGGCTCAGCTTCCCGCACATGCTGTCCGCCACCAACGTCCCCGCCGGGTGCGGCAGCATCCAGGCCGAGGTCTACTTCTCCCGCAAGTACCGGCCGCTGACCGGGTCGCCCGACGACCTGATCGACACCGTCATCCGGGACCTGAAGCGCACCGGGACCATCCACGAGGACGACAAGATCCTCACCCGGCACGCCACCGTCATCCCCCACGCCAACGTGATCTTCGATCTCGACCGCCCCGAGGCCATCAAGACCGTCCACGGCTACCTGGACGACCTCGGCATCGCGTACTGCGGGCGATACGGGGACTGGGGCTACATGTGGACCGATGAGAGCTTCATCAGCGGCGAGCGCGCGGCCGAGACCGCCCTCTCGAAGTGTGCGGTCTGAGGAGCACCCCATGAGCGACTCCCCCCTCGTCACGATCGGGTTGCCGGTCTACAACTCGGAGCGGTATCTCCGGCAGTCGCTCGATTCGCTGCTCGCCCAGACCTACCGGGACTTCACCCTGATCATCAACGACAACGCCTCCACCGACGGGACCCCGCGAATCTGCGAGGAGTACGCGGCGGCCGACCCACGGGTGAAGTGGTTCCGCAATCCGGCCAACGTCGGCAATCCGCGCAACTTCAATCGGGTCTGCGAGCTGACCACCACGCCCTACCTCAAGTGGTCGACCGCCGACGACTTCTGGGAGCCCGTCTTCCTGGAGCGCGCGATGCAGGTGATGGAGAGCGATCCGACCGTCGCCCTCTGCTACCCGAAGACGTACATCGTCGACGCCGAGGGCGCCAATCCGAGACCGGTCGAGGACCGCCTGCACCTCGTCCAGCCGGATCCGGCCGACCGCTTCATCGGCCTGCTTGCCAACATCGGGCTCGCCCACCAGCACCTCGGCGTGATCCGGATGTCGTGCCTGCGCCAGACCCACCTGCTGGGCGTCCACGTCGCCTCCGACGTGAACCTGCTCGCCGAGCTGACCCTCTACGGGAAGTTCTACGAGCTGCCCGACCGGCTCTTCTACCGCCGGTTCCACAAGACCTCCGGCAGCTGGAAGCGCGACGATCCCGCCCACCAGGCGAAGCACTACCACGGCTCCATCCGGCGGGACACCAAGATGACCACCTGGCGATGCCACTCCCGGTTCCTCTCCGCGGTCGGCAAGTCTCCTCTGCCGCTCCGATCCAAGATCCGCCTCTGGCGATATCTCCTGCGACGGATGGTCTGGGATCGACGCGATCTCCTGGGCGAGCTGAGCTACAAGCTCGGCACCCGCTAGCGTCTACTGGCGCACGCGCCGCTGGACCGGGAAGAAGTGGACGTCCCAGCGGGAGGCCACCAGGCCCCAGAGTCCGTGCGGGTAGACGAGCATCACGCCGACCGCCAGCCCGCCGAGCAGGATCATGTACCAGGCCCCGTGGTCGGAGAGCCCCTCGCGCACGAGGAAGAAAAGAGCGGTGCCCACCAGCGGGCCTTCCAGGGTCCCGAGGCCGCCGATCACCACGATGAAGATCGGGTACGCGGTCCAGTTGATGCTGAAGGCCGCGTCGGGTGAGATGCGGAGCAGGTTGAGGTAGATGAGCGCGCCGGTGACGCCGGTGCCGAAGGCCACTCCCACGTAGACCGCCAGCTTGGTCCGGAACACGTCGATCCCGAGCGTCTCCGACCCGGGCTCGCTGTCCCGGATGGCCATGAGGCCGAGCCCGTACTGCGAGCGGAGAACCAGGTACACCGCGACGAGGGTGGCCACTCCCAGTGCCAGAGCGAGGAAGTACGTCGTGATCTCCCGGCTCTCGCGCGCGAGCGGAAAGACCGCGTTGAGGGTGCGGCCGGAGCCGCGGCCCAGCGCGGGCGTGTTGGCGATGAGCAGGCGGCAGATCTCGGCGATGGCCCACGTGCCCACCGCGAAGTATCCGCCCCGGAACCGGAAGACGAGCGTCGCGATGGGCACCGCGAGCGCGGCGGTCACCAGCCCGGCGAGCGGCACCGCAAGGAACGGATTCACGCCGAGGTCGTCCGCCAGGACCACGAGGGCGTAGCCGCCGAGGCCCACGTAGGCCTGCTGGCCGATCGAGACGAGCCCGGCGTATCCGGCCAGCAGGTTCCACATCTGGGCGAGCCCGAGCAGTGCGATGAACTCGACGAGGATCCGCATCGTGCTCGCGTCGCCCCAGGCGGGTAGGCCGACCAGCACGATGAGCCCGAGCGCCGCGCCGACGAGACCCACCCGGCTCGCGCGGGTGGTGCGCTCGACCCGGAGACCGCCCGCGGCCTCCGGAGGGCTCAGGCGATCCTCCGCGCCTTCGCGAAAAGCCCCTGGGGCCGGAAGAGCAGGACCGCGAGGAAGACCAGGTGGCCGGTCAGGATGCCCCACCCCGGCGACAGCTTCGCGCCGACGGTCTGGGCGACGCCCAGCACCGCGCCGCCCACCAGGGTGCCCCAGAGCGAGCCGAGGCCGCCGATGATCACCGCCTCGAAAGCGAAGAGCAGCCGGTCCGGGCCGCTCGCGAAGGTGAACGTGGTCCGGATGCCGAGGAACACCCCGGCCACCGCCACGATGGCGAGGGAGAGCGCCATCGCGAGGCCGTAGAGTTGCCGGTTGTCGATCCCCATCAGCTCGGCGGTCTCCTGGTCGTCCGAGGTCGCGCGCAGGGCCCGCCCCACCGCGAGCCGCCCGATCAGCCCCTGCAGACCGAGGAGCACGAGCACCGCGACCGCGAGGGTAAGCAGGGGGAACAACCCGACCGCGAGCTGCCCGCCGATCGCCACGCTCGCCGTCTCGATGCCGCCCGGGTTCAGCCGGCGCGAATCGGCCGAGAAGACCTCGAGCAGGACGTTCTGGATGATGATCGAGAGCCCGAACGTCACGAGGATGGGCGGCAGGATGCCGCGCCCCAGCAGCCGGTTGAGGAGCAGGCGCTGCAGTCCGTAGCCGAGCCCCGCCATCAGCGGGGCGACCAGGAGGAGCGCCGCGAACGGGTGGAGGCCGAGCGACTCCACCGCCACCACCGCGAGGAAGGCGGCCAGGATGCTGAGATCGCCGTGGGCCAGGTTCACGATCCGCATCACCCCGAAGATGAGCGAGAGGCCGGTGGCGAAGAGGGCGTAGAGCCCTCCCAGGAGCAGGCCCTGCACCACCGTGTCCACCCAGCCCACCGTCACACCCCGAAGTACGCGGCGGAGAGCCGGTCGCGCGTCAGCTCGGCGGGCGGGCCTTCGAGCGACACCGAGCCCTTGCGAAAGCAGTAGACCCGCCGGGCCAGCTCCATGACCTGGCTCACGTCCTGGTCGACCACGAGCGTGGTGGTGCCCTCCCCCGCGATGGTCCGGAGCGCGCGGTAGAGGCCGCGCACCACCACCGGGGCCAGCCCCAGTGAGATCTCGTCGAGCAGCAGGAGTCGCGGATTGGCCATGAGCCCTCGCCCGATGGCCAGCATCTGCTGCTCGCCGCCCGAGAGGTTCGTCCCCGGCTGGCGCCTCCGCTCGCCCAGCACCGGGAAGAGATCGTAGACGCGCGCGAGGCTCCAGGGACCGGGGCGGCCCCGGTAGGCGCCCACCTGCAGATTTTCCTCGACGGACAGGCTCGGGAAGATGCGCCGGCCCTCCGGCACCATCACCACGCCGCGGGCCACCAGGTCGTGCGCGGGACGGCCCCCCACCGCCTCTCCCGCGAGCCGTACCGCGGCCGCGGGCACCGCCAGGACGCCCGCGATGGCCCGCAGGCACGTGCTCTTTCCCGCCCCGTTGGCGCCGATGACCGCGACGGTCTCGCCCTCGGCGGCCTCCAGCGAGACGTCGAACAGCGCCTGGAAGGTCCCGTAGAACGCGCTCAGGCCACGCACCTCGAGCAGGCTCACGGCACGTCGATCCCCAGGTAGACCCGCTGGACCTCGGGGCTCCGCATCACCTCGTCGGGCGGGCCCTCGGTCAGGAGCCGCCCGGCCGCGATGACCGCCAGCCGCCCCACCACCGAGCGCAGCGCGTGCACGATGTGCTCGATCCACACGATGGCCACGCCCTCCCGGTGGACGCGACGGATCACCTCGACGAGCTCCAGCACCTCCGGCTCGCCAAGCCCACCCGCGATCTCGTCGAGCAGGAGCACCCGCGGCGCGGTGGCGAGCGCGCGGGCCAGCTCGAGGCGCTTGCGCTCAAGCAGGGTGAGGGTGCCCGCGCGGGTGTTGGCGCGGTCGGCGAGCCCGGTCAGCGCGAGGGCGGCGAGGGCCGCGGCGTGCGCGGAGCGCTCGGTCCGCCCGCCCCCGAAGATCCCGCCCACGAGCACGTTCTCGAAGACGGTCAGCGCCTCGAAGGGGTGCGGGATCTGGTGGGTCAGCGCGATGCCGGCCCGGCAGCGCGCGTGGGGCGGCGTCGTGGTGACGTCACGCTCGGCGAAGACGACGGCGCCGCGCTCGGGGCGCAGCCGCCCGATCAGCAGGTTGAGCGCGGTGGTCTTGCCAGCCCCGTTGGGTCCGATGACGCCGAGTGCCTCGCCGGGCTCGACCGACACGCTCAGATCGTCGATGACCCGCAGCGAGCCGAACGCCTTGGAGACGCTCCGCAGCGCGAGCAGCGGGGCCATCAGCCGCGCCGCGGCCCGCGGGTCACCGCCCCGCGCGGCCGCGGCGGCTCACGCCTGGCCGATGGGCCGGAGCTTGCCGGAGGCCGGAATGCTGGGCGCCGCCCGGTTGCTGACGACGGAGACGTCGAAGCGGAAGTCCTTGCCGTGTCCCCACTGCCCGCCCACGAGCGGCGTCTTGGTGACGTTCGGCACCGGCCCCTTGGCCCAGCTGATCGGGCCCACGATCGTGGCGAGGTTGGTGGCCTTGATCGCGGCGATCACCGCGCTCTTGTCGTCCGACGACGCGGCCCGCTTGAGCACGTCCGCGGCCACCTCGAAGAGGGCGTGGGTGAAGCCGAGCGGTTGGGTCCACTGCTTCTTCGTCTCCTTGGTGTAGGCCGCGGCCAGATCCGCCGCGCTGGCCCCGGTGAGCGAGGACTTGAACGGGTGCCGCGGCGTCCACCAGACCTCGGTGGACATGCCGTCGCCCAGATTGCCGAGGGCCTCGACCGAGCGCGGGAACAGCAGGGCCTTGCCCACGGTGGCGATCTTGGGCTTGAAGCCCTGCTGGGCGGCCTGCTTCCAGAACGTGGTCCAGTCGGGCGGGATGGGCACGCCGGTCACGATCTCGACCTTCTCCTTCTTGAAGGTCGAGATCTGGGCCGAGAAGTCGTCGGAGAGATTCGGGTAGCGCCCCGGATCGACGAGCTTGTAGCCCGCGGTGGCGAGCGCGGGCGGGAAGCCGCGCTGGGGATCGCCCCACGCGTTGCCGTCGCCGTCGTTCGGCCAGAGGGCGCCCACCACCTTGTTGGTGGGGAGCGTGTTCCACATGTCGACGAAGACGCCGATGATGTCCTCGAGGCCCCAGAAGAAGTGGTAGGTGGACTTGAAACCGGTCTCCGGCTTGCCGCCTCGGCCGAAGAACCAGGGCTGCCACGGACAGACGCTCGAGACGCAGGGCGTCCCGTTGGCCTCGCACTGGTCGGAGACCGGATTCGTCGTCTCCGGGGTGCTCGACACCAGCATGAGATCGACCTTGTCCGACAGGATGAGGCGGGAGGCGACCTCGGCGGCCCGGTTCGGGTCGGACTGGCTGTCGCGCACCAGGATCTCGAGCGGAAAGGTCTGGCCGCGCAGCGGGAGGCCGCTCCCGACGGCCTTGCGGATGCCGCCGACCACGAAGGCGTCGGTCTCGCCGAACCCGGCCAGGGGCCCGGTCTGCGGGCTCACGTAGCCGATCTTGAGGGTCCGCGTCCCTCGCTGGGCCGCGGCCCGGCCCGGTCGGATGCCGAGGGTGACCGCCGCCGCGGAGCCCGCGGCCGCCCGGAGGAACTCCCGCCGCCCGTCCTGCCTCGTCGCGTCGGACATCGTCGTCCTCCTGCCGCGTCGGGCCTAGAACTGCACCGGGGCCGGCGGCATCTTGCCGGCCGCGTAGAGCGCGGGGAGCTCCGGCGAGGCGTTCTCCCACACGAGCAGCATCGAGCGCTTGGGGGAGAAGCCGCGGTGGCGGATGTCGGCGGGCATGGCGGCCACGTCGCCCGCCTTCATGGTGACGCGGGCGCGGACCGCCCCGGTGTCCCGGTCCTCCACCTCCCACTGGATCTCGTCGCTCAACTGCACGAACCACTCCACCCGGTCGTTACCGTGGATGATGGGCAGGATGTACTCCTCGGTGGTCGGGCAGTACAGGCTGTTCTTGCAGACCGACACCACCGACGGGTTCCACGTCACGTCGGAGCGTGAGAGGTAGGCGAAGAGGTTCACCGAGACCACCTGGTCCTCGAAGCCCGGCTCCGCGTGCACCTCGGGAGCGTCCTGGGTCACGTCGGTGAACTGCCGGTTGATCGGGAAGCCGTTGTCGTCGGTGCGGACCGGCTCGTCGCCCGGGGCCCCGATCATGCGCTTGGCGGTCACCCGGTGGCGGGTGATCGCCCGCTTGTTGCTCCCGTTCTTGGGCCCGAAGGCGCTGCCGGTCTCCGCGGGAGAGGCGAACGGATCGAACGTCGCGTTCGTCCAGTCGGCGAGGATCGCCTCGAAGAGGCGGCTGATCGCGTCGGTCTTGAAGTTCTCCGAGTAGTCGAGGCCGGCCTGCCGGTACTGCGCGTTGAACCGCCCCGCGAAGAGGTCGACCGTCCCGTAGTGGTTGACGGTGCCGATCACGGTGTCGAAGTTGACGATCCCGTAGAAGAAACCCCACGCCACGTCACGCTGGATCGCGCGGAGGAACGCGTCGACCGCGAGCATGTGGGTGCCGTTGGGCCAGCGCACGTGGACGAAGTACTCGTCGCGGCCGAAGGAGAACTTGCCCAGCGCGAAGTCGCGGTAGCCGTGTCGGTTGGGCTCGATGCTGCCGAGCTCGGGAAGCGTGTCGGTGGTCATCGCGTCACCTCCTTGGGCCGGGGCGCGATCTGGCAGATCTCGGCCCACCGCTCCACCGTGTCGCGGCCGGCCAGTGTCTGGAGCAGGATCACGCTCGGGCTCCCGGCGTGGAACTGGTAGGCCGCCCCGGCGGGCAGGAGCGTCATGTGGCCGCGCCGCGCCTTCACGCGCCCCATCTTGCGGCCGGGCGGGCTGCCCGGCAGCGGGATCGAGCCCTGGCCGCCCGCGGGCACCAGCGAGCCGTCGTCGGGCTTGAGCAGGCGCACCTCCACCTCCCCGTCCATCACCAGGGCGAACTCGTCCTGGCAGGCGACCCGCCAGCCGGAGGTGCCCTCCGCGCGGATGGCCTCGATCACGTATTCGATGTTCTTGCCGACCGCGACCTTCTCGTAGGGCCGCGCCTTCGAGGCGACCTCGAACAGGTTCGAGAAGACGTAGTTCCGGGCGTCGTCCTTGATGACCTCGACGCCGCCCTTCTCGAAGTGCGCGAGCGAGCCGAAGCGGGTGCGATCTGGTGCCATGGCCGGTCTCCTTTGATATGACGCGTCGAGTGCGGCACCGCCAATTAGTACCCGCGCCGCCTCCTTGTCAAGGCCGACGCGGGCCGCGGCTACCCCCGGGCGTCCACCGAGAAGCGCCACGCGTCCCGGTAGCTCACGATGCGCCCCGCGGTCGGGTGGTGGAAGTGGGTGCCGAGCACGGTGACCGGCCGGTCCGCGTAGCGCGCGCAGAACGCCCGTCGGGTCTCCCGCGCCTGCGCCGGATCCGTGTCGAAGGCGCTCTGCCATTCCGGCTCCGCCACCTGGACCGGGTGGTGCATGAGATCGCCGGTGATCACCGCGTCGGCGTCGCCGCCCTGCAGGCGCACGCTCACGTGCCCGGGGGTGTGGCCGGGCGTCGGCTCGAGCCAGATCCCGTCCGCGACGCGATGGTCCATCTCGACCAGCTCGGCGAGTCCCGCGTCCAGCACCGGCGCGACGCTGTCGGCGAGGATGCGCTTGGTCCCGTCCTCGTTCTCGGCCGTCCAGTGCTCCCACTCCCGCCGCGCGAAGAGGTACCGGGCGCGCGGGAAGGTCGGCACCCAGCGGCCGTCGGCCAGGCGCGTGTTCCAGCCCACGTGGTCGACGTGCAGGTGCGTGCAGATCACCACGTCGACCGCCTCCGGGTCCACCCCCGCCGCGCACAGGTCCTCGAGGAACGCGGTGCGGAGCATGTGGAACGGGCGCCGGCCGCCCCGGTCCTTGTCGTTGCCGATGCAGGTGTCGACGATCACGGTCAGGTCCGGGGCCCTCACCACGAAGGCGTGGACGCTCTGCCGGAGTCTGCCCTCCGCGTCGATGAAGTGCGGGGCGAGCCACTCCCGGTGGGGCGCGAGGGCCTCGGGCGTCGCGGCGGGGAAGAGCCAGGTCGGCCGCGTCGGGCCCGCGGTCTCCACCACCGCGTCGACGCGCCAGCGCCCCACCTCCCAGCGCCCCATCTCGGTGTTCATGGGGCGCGATTGTACCGGAGGGGGCGAACCACGGCCAGGGCCGCGGCCGATCGTGTATGATCGGCCGCGATTGTCGCGCAGGGAGGCGCGAACGGCATGGGACAGCTCGACGGCAAGGTGGCGGTCGTGACCGGGTCGGGACGAGGCATCGGCCAGCAGGTGGCGCTGCGGCTCGCGCGCGACGGGGCGGCGGTGGTGGTGAACGACCTGGACGACGCGCCGGCCCGGGAGACCATCGGCCTGATCGAGGGCCTCGGGGGCCGGGCGGTGGCCTGCAACGGGGACGTGACGGCCAAGGACTTCGGCGAGCGCATCGTCGACACCGCGGTGCGCCAGCTCGGGGGGCTCCACGTCGTCGTGAACAACGCGGGCTACACGTGGGACAACGTGATCCAGAAGATGACCGACGAGCAGTGGTACGCGATCATGGACGTCCACGTGACCGCGCCGTTCCGGATCCTCCGGGCCTTCGCCCCCTACCTCCGGTCGCAGTTCGAGGCGGAAGCCAAGCGCGGAGAGCGTGTCGTCCGGAAAGTCGTGCAGGTCTCCTCGACCTCGGGGGTGCGCGGCAACGCGGGCCAGGTCAACTACTCCTCCGCGAAGGCGGCGGTGACCGGGATGACCCGCACGCTGGCCAAGGAGTGGGGCCGCTACGCGGTCACCGTGAACTGCGTGGCCTTCGGCTACGTGCAGACGCGCCTGACCAAGCCGCTCGCCGAGGGCGAGGCGGGCACCATCGAGGTCGCGGGCCGCCAGGTGAAGGTGGGCGTGCAGGGCGCGCGCATCGCGGCGATGAACCAGATGATCCCGCTCGGCCGCGGCGGGCTGCCCGAGGAGGCGGCGGGCGCGATCTACCTCTTCTGCAGCCCGGACAGCGACTTCGTCAGCGGCCAGACGCTGGTCGTCACCGGCGGCGCCTGAGCGGCGGGCGCGCTTCCGTGTCCGGACCGCTCAGCGGCGTGCGGGTGGTGGACTGCACGACGGTGGTGCTGGGCCCGTGGGCGGCCCAGCAGCTCGGCGACCTCGGCGCCGACGTGATCAAGGTCGAGCCGCCCGAGGGCGACACCACCCGGCAGCTCGGCCCCATGAAGAACCCCGGCATGGGCTCCTTCTACCTCGCGGTCAATCGCAACAAGCGCTCGATCGTGCTCGACCTCAAGCAGCCCGCCGCGCGCGACGTGCTGCTCCGCCTCGCCCGCGACGCCAACGTCCTCCTCCACAACTACCGCCCGCAGGCGGCGCGACGACTCGGGATGTCCTACGAGACGTTCCGCGCCCTCAACCCCGGCATCGTGTACGTCGGCACCTACGGGTTCCGCGCCACCGGCCCCTACGGCAACAAGCCGGCCTACGACGACATCATCCAGGCGGCCTCCGGGATCGCCTCGCTCCAGGCCTCGATCGTGGGCGAGCCCCGCTACGTCCCCACCATCGTGGCGGACAAGTCGAGCTCGATGACGGTGCTGGCCGCGGTGCTCGCCGCCCTCTACCACCAGGCGCGAACCGGCTTAGGCCAGGAGGTCGAGGTGCCGATGTTCGAGAGCATGGCGGCCTGGGTCATGGTGGAGCACCTCTACGGGGAGACCTTCACGCCGGCGCTCGACACCATCGGCTACAAGCGGATCCTCAACCCGAACCGGCGCCCGTTCAAGACCAAGGACGGCTACCTGGCGATCCTCCCCTACACCGATCAGAACTGGCGGGACTTCTTCACCCTCACCGGCCGCCAGGACCTGCTCGACGATCCGCGCTTCAAGACGCTGGGGACGCGGCTGCGCCACATCGAGATCCTCTACGGCGAGGTGGGAGCGGTCGCCGTCACGCGGACGAACGCGGAGTGGCTGGCCGACCTCGACCGGCTCAACATCCCGGCGATGAGCGTGAACTCGCTCGAGTCGCTGCTGCACGACCCGCATCTCGAGGCGGTGGGGTTCTGGCAGACGGTGGATCACCCGACCGAGGGCCGGATGCGCCTGCCCGGCCTGCCGGCCACCTACGGCAAGACCCCGGGCGCGATCCGCCGCCTGCCGCCCCGCCTGGGCGAGCACAGCGCGGAGGTGCTCCGCGAGATCGGCTTAGGCGAGGACGAGGTCGCGGCGCTCCTGGCCTCCGGCGCCACCCGCGCCGCGGTCACCCCGCCGGCGGCCGGCGGCTGACGCCGGAGCGCACCAGACCCGCGTCGAGGCGAAGGCGCCCTCCGCGCTGGAACTGGGCGATGCGCGCCCGAGCCGTCTCTTCGCTGATCCGGGTGATGCAGAACCGGAGGGCTTCGCGCTCGACCTCGGCCGCGGCTTCGAAGTCGCCGCGCTCCGCGAGTGCGCCGCCGCGAGCGTCTCCAGGAACATGCGGTGTGTCCAGTTGGTGGTGAGCTCGCGCGCCGCGCGCGCCCGCGCGATCGCGGCGGCGGCGTCCCGGACCGCGGCCTCCCCGTCGCGATAGGCGGGATCGGGGCACGTGGCCAGCAGGCTCGCGCGGGCGCAGAGCGCGTAGGCGAACCCGGGGTCGAGCTCGACCGCGCGGTCGAAGCGTCTCGACGCCTTCGCGTACAGCAGACTCCAGTGCCACCAGAGACCCATGTCGAGATGGGCCTCGGCATCGCCGGGATCGCGAGCGATCCTGGCCTCGAACCGGCGGACCACTTGGCGCGTCTTCTCGCCGACCAGCATCGGGCCTCGACGGGGTCGGCTAGCGCAGCACCGCCCGCGTCGCCTCCAGGGCCTCGCGCGCCACGTCCGCGGCTAGGCGCTTCCAGGCCGCGGGATTGGGCGCCTCGTAGCTCGCGTAGCCTGCGTAGCCCTTGCCCGCGAAGGCGGCGAAGAACTCCTTGAACGGCACGCTCCCCCGGCCCGGGGGCAGGCGATCGAGGGCCTTGCCCGGCTCGAGGCCGGTGCGCGGCACGTCGCTGTACTGCACGTAGGCGATCTCCTCGGGCCGCAGGTCGTCGAGGTCGCGCGGGGTCGCGCCGGTGCGACCGAGGTGGTAGGTGTCGAGCAGGAGCCCGACGCTCGGGTGCCCCGCCCGGGTCACGATCTCGCGCATGGGGCCGAGGGCGTTGAGCTGCTCGGCCTGCGAGTTGAACTCCACCGCCACCCGCACCCCGTGCTCGCGCGCGATGTCGCCGACCTCGCGCACGCTCCGCGCCGCCTCTCCCGCGTCTCCGCGCTCCCGGTTGACCGCGCTCATCACGGTCGGGCAGTCCAACGCCTTGGCGCGGGCGCACTGCTCTCCGAACACGTGCAGGAGGCGCGCCCGCTCCGCCCCGGTGGCCCAGACCCAGCCCAGCTCCACGCCCACGCAGGCCACCGGCAGCCCGGAGGCGCGGACCATGGCCAGCACCTGGTCGGGGGACTGGCCAGCCTGGGCGGCCCGCTCGAAGTCGAGGCGGCGCAGCTCGACCGCGTCCCAGCCAGTCCGCTTGATGATGCCGAGCGCCTCGGCGAGCGGAGTGGTGTCGAGCGTCCACGTGTGCAGCGACAGGCGCCAGCTCATGGGGTCATCTCCTCGGGGGCGGTGGCGCCGGGCAGCTCGAACACCGCCGCGAGCAGCTCGTAGGAGCGCAGCCGCGCCTTGAAGTCGTGGGTGATCGTGACCACCACCAGCTCGTCGGCCTCGTAGTCGGCGGCCATGGCGAGGAGCCGCTCGCGCACCTGGTCGGGCGTGCCCACCACGCTGCGGCGGGCCGCGTGCTGGGCGATGGCCAGCTCCTGGGCGTTGTAGGGATAGCGCTCCGCCTCCTCCACCGAGGGGTACGGGGCGGGCCGGCCGGTGTACAGGCGCACGATGAAGAGATCGCGGCTCCGCGCGAGCCGCCGGGCCTCGTCTTCCGTTTCGGCGCAGACTGCGAAGACCGCCACGCTGCTGCGCGGCGCGGCCAGGTCGGGCGACGGGCAGAAGCGCGCGCGATAGGCGCGCGTCACCTCGGCCCCCCCGTGCTCGTTGATGAAGTGGGCGAAGCAGAACGCCTGGCCGAGCTGCGCGGCCAGGAGCCCGCTCTCGTCGCTCGAGCCCAGGAGCCACAGCTCGGGCACGCTCGGTCCCGACGGCATCGCGTGCACGCCGCGCCATGGGTGCTCGGCGGCCAGATCGTCGTGCAGGAGGGCGACCAGATCCTGGATCTGCCGCGGGTAGTGGTCGATGCCGAGGGTGCCCGCGCCGTAGCGCAGGATGCGCGCGGTACGCTGGTCGCTGCCCGGGGCCCGCCCGATGCCGAGATCGATGCGCCCGGGATGGAGGGTCTCGAGCATGCGGAACTGCTCGGCCACCTTGAGCGCGCTGTAGTGCGGAAGCATGACCCCGCCCGAGCCCACCCGGATGCGGCTCGTCACCGCGGCGACCTGCGCGATCAGCACCTCGGGGCTCGCGCCGGCCAGGCCCGGAGTGGAGTGGTGCTCGGCGAGCCAGTAGCGATGGAAGCCCCAGCGGTCGGCCGCGCGGGCCAGCTCGAGCGTCTCGTGGACCGCGTCGGCGGGCGTCCCGCCGCTCCGCACCGGCGACTGGTCGAGGATGCCGACGCGCATCGAGGCTAGTTGATCCGCTTGGCGCGGCCCGACCACTCCCGATCGCGCAGGACGAACTTCTGGATCTTGCCGGTGGAGGTCTTGGGCAGCTCGCCGAAGGCGACCGCGGCGGGAGCCTTGAAGCTCGCGATGTGCCGCTTGCAGAACTCGATGATCTCCGCCTCGGTCGCGTGCTGGCCCGGCTTCAAGGTCACGAAGGCCTTGGGCCGCTCGCCCCATTTTTCATCCGGGATGGCGACCACCGCGCACTCCATCACCGCGGGGTGCCGGGCCACGCACTGCTCGACCTCGATGGTGGAGATGTTCTCGCCCCCCGAGATGATGATGTCCTTCTTGCGGTCTCGCAGCTCCACGTACCCGTCGGGATGCCACACTCCGATGTCGCCCGAGTGGAACCAGCCACCCCGGAAGGCCTCCGCGGTCGCGTCCGGCTGCTCGTGGTAGCCCTTGGCCACGTTGTTGCCGATCATGATCACCTCGCCCAGGGTCTCCCCGTCGCGCGGCACGTCCTGCATCTCCCCGTCCACCACCCGCACGAGGTCGAAGAGCGCGTAGCCCTGCCCCTGCCGCGCGGCGAGGCGCGCCTGCTCCTCGGCGGGGAGCGCGTCCCACTCCGCGTGCCAGCCGCAGACGGTGTGGGGGCCGTAGGTCTCGGTGAGGCCGTAGACGTGCACCGGCTTGAAGCCGAGCTCCTTGAGCTTGCCGAGCAGCGTCGGCGAGGGCGGCGCGCCCGCCACCGTCACCGTCACCGGTCGCGCCAGCTTGTGGGCCTTCGGGTCGTTCACCACCCCGATCTGCACGGTGGGGGCCCCGTTGTAGTGGGTGATCCCCTCCGAGTCGATCAGCTCCCAGATGCGTCCCGGCTCCACCTTCCGCAGGCAGACGTGCGTGCCGGCCACCGCGGTGACCGCCCACGTGAAGCACCAGCCGTTGCAGTGGAACATGGGCAGGGTCCAGAGGTACGTCGTGTCGAAGCTCATGGCGGTCTCGACAATCTCGCCAAGCGCGTTCACCCACACCCCGCGGTGCGAGTACATGACCCCCTTGGGCCGGCCGGTGGTGCCCGAGGTGTAGTTGATCGAGATCGTCTCCTCCTCGTCCTCCAGCCAGCTCTCGACCGGCGCGGGCGAGCCCCCGGCGAGGAAGTCCTCGTACGGATCGCCGGGGGCGCCGGTGTCGTCGATCCGCACCACGGTCAGCGCGCCGAGGTCGAGCGGCTTGACCAGGCCCTCGAGCTCCGCGTCGACGAAGAGGAAGGTCGAGCCGGAGTGCTGGAGGATGTAGCTGATCTCGTCGGAGGAGAGCCGCGTGTTGATCGCCACCAGGACGCCGCCCGCGGCGGGCACGCCGTAGTGCGCCTCCAGCATCGCGGGGACGTTGGGGCAGAGGAACGCCACGCGATCGTGCTTCCGCATGCCCGCCGCGCGGAGGGCGGAGGCCAGCCGGTTCACCCGCTCGCCGAGCTGCCGGTAGGTGTAGCGCCGCGTCCCGTGCACC
>DASZJM010000358.1:0-4691 GCA_035948165.1 Candidatus Methylomirabilota bacterium | reverse complement strand
GAGCACGTCGTAGCCGAGGCCGAGCGCCTCCACCGCGCCGTAGGCGAAGTTGTCGATGACGATGTCCGAGCTCTCCACCAGCCGCAGGAAGAGCGCGCGCGCCTCCGCCGAGCCCTTGAGGTCGATGGCGATGGAGCGCTTGTTGCGGTTGAGGAAGTGGAAGTTCGCCGAGGTGCCCGCGGGCATGCCGCGCGACTGGTCGCCCTCGCCGGGCCGCTCGACCTTGATCACGTCGGCCCCCAGGTCGGCCAGCAGGAGGCCCGCGGAGGGCCCCGCGATGATGTGGCCGAGCTCGAGGACGCGGATTCCCCCGAGCGGAAGCGCGCTGGTCATGTCGCTCCGCATTGTACCCCAGGGCGGGGACAGGGAGGTTTCCGTCAATGAAACTGGACCTATCACCGACGGCCGGCTCCGGACGAATTCTGTCCTCACCGGGATAATTCCCCCGGCGTCACAATTGATCCGAGCCGCGCCGGCACCGGAGCGGCGGGAGGAACCGATGATGAGATGGCTCCTGATCGTGGCTGGGCTGGGCGCGGGCCTGGCGCTCGGCGTCGGATCGGCCGAGGCGCAGTACCGCTACACGGACGACAAGGGCATCATCCAGACCAAGCAGTACAAAGTCGACGTGCCCGACCGCTACCGCGACGCGGCGGTGTGGATCGGGCCAATCGGCGTGGGCAAGCCGGCCCTCAGCGAGGAGCAGCGGCAGGTCCAGCAGCGCTGGGACGCGTATCGCCGGATCGGCGAGCTCAACGAGAAGCGGCAGCGCGAGGCGGCGGAGCGGGTGCGACAGCTCCAGAACCGCGACCGAGAGCTCCAGAACCGCGACCGCTAGGTCTCGCCCCACCGGCTTGCCGGGCCGGGATCACTCTGATACCGTCCGCCGGGTGATCGGCTCGCTCGACCGGCCGGGCGGCGCGCTCCACTTCGAGGTCATCGACGCGACGCCGCGGTGGAACGGCGCGGCGCCGCTGATCGTGTTCCACCACGGGATCGGCGCCACCGCCGACATCTGGGCCGACTGGCTTCCTCCGCTGGTGGACCGCTTCCGGATCGCCCGCTTCGACACCCTGGGCTTCGGCCGCTCCGCTCAGCCCGGCCCCGGGTTCGCCTGGTCGCTCGACGGCCTCGCGGGAGATGTCCTCGCGGTGGCGCGAGCGGCCGGTGGCGGACCCTTCCACCTGGTGGGCGAATCGCTGGGCGGCACGGTCGGCCTCCTGCTCGCGAGCCGGCGACCGGAGGCGGTGCTGAGCCTGACCGTCTCCAACGCGTCGCACCGCGGCGGCTCCATCCAGCGCGCGCGGGAGTGGCGCGAGTTCATCCGAGCGCGCGGGATGGCGGCGTGGGCCGAGATGATGACGCCGCTGCGCCTCGATCGCGCGCGCGTGTCGGAGGGGCAGTGGCGCTGGTTCGAGCGCGCCCAGGCGGAAGCCTCGCCGGACTCGGTCCTCGATCTGGCCGATCTCCTCATCGGCGCCGATCTCACCCCGCAGCTCGGCGCGATCCGCGCGCCGACGCTGTTGCTCGCGCCCGCCCAGAGCCCCTTCGTCCCGCTCGCGGTGATGGAGGAGATGCACGCCGCGATCCCGGGCTCGGAGCTCGCCGTCTTCGCCGACGCGCGGCACGGGCTGCCGTGCTCGCACGGCGCCCCCGCCGGCCGCGCCCTCCGGGCCTTCCTCGACCGGCGCGTCGCCGCCCCCGCCTGAGCCGTGCTGCCCGAGGCGTGCGCCGACGCGACGGGCGGGCTCCTGTCGGCTCTGCTCGCCGCCCTCGACCGCGTGGAGTGGGTGCAGCGTCACCTCTTCCCGCCGCGCGCGGCCGCCCTGGCCGAGCGGCTCACGCCGCACGGGGCGCGGCTCGGCGAGGCGCTCGCTCGGCTCGAGGCCGCCGAGTGGCCGGACGACCTCCGCTTCCTCCGCGAGCGCCTCGTGGCGGTGACCGGGCAGGCCCGCGAGCTGATCGCCGCGTTCGCGCGCGCCGCCCCAGCGGGCGAGCCGATCGAGCTTTACCGCGCCCTGCGCCGTGTCGGCCCGCTGCAGGAAGCGCTCTATCCGCTCGGTCCGGTGCTCGAGCCGGTGAGCCGCTGGTTCCTCGAGCCGTCGCGCCGCGACGACGACGCACTGGCCGCCGGTCTGCGCGAGGGGGCGATGCGGCAGGACGGGGCCAAGGTGGGCGTGCTCCACGCCCGGAATGATCGGGGCAGCCGCAGCGGCCTCTCCCTGTACGTCCCGGAGACGTGGGATGGTCGGACCCCCGCGCCGCTGATCGTCGCGCTCCACGGTGGCAGCGGGCACGGCCGCGACTTCCTCTGGGCGTGGCTGCGGGAGGCGCGAACGCGCGGCATGCTGCTGCTCTCGCCCACCGCGGTCGACCGCACCTGGTCGATCATGGGCGGGGAGGACGTGGACGCCCCGCGCCTGCGCGCCGCGGTCGCCGAGGTGGCCGCCACCTACGCGGTCGACCCCGCGCGCGTCCTGCTCACCGGCATGTCGGACGGGGCGACCTACGCTCTGCTGACCGGCCTCGCCGACGAGAGCCCGTTCACCCACCTGGCTCCCGCCTGCGGGGTGCTCCACCCGTACCTGCTCGCCGAGGGCGGGATCCGGAACGCACACGGGCGTCCGATCTACCTCGTGCACGGCGCGCTCGACTGGATGTTCCCGGTGCAGACCGCGCGGATGGCCCGGCAGGCCCTCGAGGCGGCGGGCGCCCGCGTCGTCTATCGAGAAGTCGAGGACCTCTCCCACACCTATCCGCGCGACGAGAACGCGCGGATCCTCGACTGGCTCGTCAGCTCTCCCCCTCCGGGCTGACCCACGGGCACACGAACCGCTCCACCAGCGAGACCGCGGCGAAGAGCACGATCGCCATCAGGGAGAGCAGGATCATCGCGCTGAAGGCGACCTCGGTCTTCCAGTACGAGGTGGACGAGAGGATCACGTAGCCGAGGCCTCGGTCCGAGCCCACGAACTCGCCGACCACCGCGCCGATGACCGAGAGCGTGATCGCGACCTTGGCGCCCGCGAAGATGAAGGGCAGAGCCATCGGCAGGCGCACCTTCACGAAGGTCTTGAAGGCGCTCGCCCGGTAGGAGCGGCTCAGGTCGAGCAGCTCGGGCGGGGTGGCCGCGAGGCCGGTGGCGGTGTCGATCACCACCGGGAAGAAGGCGACCAGGAACGCCACCACCATCTTCGGCGCCTCGCCGTAGCCCAGGACCAGCAGCAGGACCGGGGCGATCGCGATCTTGGGCACCGACTGGGCGAGGACGATCAACGGGTAGATCGCCCCGCGCAGCACCGGCGAGTAGACGATCAGGACCGCGAGGGGCACGCCGACCGCCATGGAGAGCGCGAAGCCCCCGAGCGTCTCGTAGAGCGTGACCCAAGTGTGCTCGACGAAGCGGTAGCGCCACGCCCAGCCCTCGCCGAGAATCGCCGAGGGCGCGGGCATGATGAAGCGCGGGATCCGGAAGGCGCGGGTGGCCGCCTCCCAGGCCAGCAGGGCCACGAGCAGGGTCGCGGCGGGGATCAGGATCTCGCCGAGGAGCCGGCGCGCCGCGCTCACGCGCGCTCCTTCCGGCCCGCGAAGATCAGGCCGCGCACCTCGTCGCTGTGGGCCTTGAAGCGCGGGTCGAACTCGAGGTCCATGGTGCGCGGGCGGGGGAGGGCGACGGTGATGACCCGCGCGATGCGGCCGGGACGCGGCGACATCACGACCACGCGGTCGGCCAGCAGGATGGCCTCCGGGATGGAGTGGGTGACGAACAGGATGGTCTTGCGCCGCTCGTCCCAGATGCGCAGCAGCTCGAGGCTCATCTCCTCGCGGGTCAGGGCGTCGAGCGCGCCGAAGGGCTCGTCCATCAGGAGCAGGCCCGGGTCGGGCAGCAGCGCGCGGCAGATGGCCACCCGCTGCTGCATGCCGCCCGACAGCTCGCGCGGGTACTTGGTCTCGAAGCCGGCGAGGCCGGTCAACTCGAGCAGATCCCCGGCCGGCTTGCGGTACTGCCGAGGGTCGAGGCCCAGCATCTCCACCGAGAAGAGCACGTTGTCGAGCACAGTGCGCCAGGGCAGCAGGACCGGCTGCTGGAAGACGAAGCCCACGTCGGGGAACGGGCCGCGCACCGGCTGGTCGCGCACGTGGATCTGGCCGCTCGAGGGCGCCACCAGGCCCGCCACCAGCTTGAGCAGGGTGCTCTTGCCGCAGCCGCTCGGGCCCACGAGGGTGACGAACTCGTTCTCGCCGACCGTGAGCGTGGTCTCGGCGAGGGCGTGGACCGGGTCTCCCGCGCGGGTGCGGTAGGTCTTCCCGACCGCGTGGAGCCGGATCACGCCGGAGGCAGCGCGGCCGCGAAGCGGTTGATGGGCAGCGGCGCGACCACCGCGCTGCGGCACGCCGCCGCCACGTAGGGCGCCAGGCGCTCGGCCAGGGCCCAGGCCTGCGCGCTCTGCCCGCGCTGGCGATCGGCCGCCGCCTGTGCCTGGGCGTAGATGCGGTCCTCGTCGACGGTGGTCACGCGGCCGCGCTCCACCACCACGCGGCCGTCGACCACCACCGTGTCGACCGCGCCGCCGGTCTCCGCGTAGACCAGGGCCTTCACCGGGTCGGCCAGCGGCCGCAGGAAGGTCGAGTCCGCGCGCAGCAGCACCAGGTCCGCCTTGCGCCGGGGCGCGATCGCGCCCAGATCGTCG
>DASZJM010000357.1:0-8926 GCA_035948165.1 Candidatus Methylomirabilota bacterium | reverse complement strand
GGACTCGCCGTTCTACAACGCCAACGGCAAGCTCCTGCTCTACCGGGTGGAGGGGACCCGGCTCCTGCCGGTGGCCGCGGCGTGGATCGGCCGGTGGGCGCAGGGCATCGCGTTCTCGGCGGACAGCCGGACCATCCTGGTGCAGAACATGGTGGAGCGGGACATCCAGGTGCTGCGGTGGGACGGGAGCACGCTGACCGACACCGGGCAGCGCATCAAGACCAACGGAGGGCCCGCCGCCATCCGCATCGCCCCCCGCTAGACCGGACGGGGTCAGGTCTTACATTCCGACATTTGCGGAGTGCGAGACCTGATCTCTAACTGTGGCCGTTGGCGGAGTGGCCCTTCGTGGCGTGGCCGTTGGTGGCCGCGGCGGGACCCCAGGACGAGGTGGCGAGCAGCAGCGCGGGCACGCGATCGCTCGCCATGGGCTTGGCGAAGAAGTAGCCCTGACCGTGGTCGCAGCCGAGGGTGCGCAGGTGCTCGAGCTGCTCGGCGGTCTCGATGCCCTCGGCGGTGACCGAGAGGTTGAGGCTCTTGGCCACCGTGATGACCGCGCGCACGATCGCGCTGTCCTCCACGTCGTCGCCGATGCCCTTCACGAACGAGCGGTCGATCTTGAGGGTATCGACCGGGAACCGCTTGAGGTAGCCGAGCGAGGAATAGCCGGTCCCGAAGTCGTCGATGGCGAGCTGGACCCCGAGGGTTTTGAGGGCCTCGAGCTTGGCGAGGGTGGTCGGCGCGTCGTGCATGACCACCGTCTCGGTGATCTCGAGGCGCAGATCGGCCGCGTCGAGCCGCGTCTCGTGCAGCACCGCCGCGATCTCTTCCACCAGGCCGGGCTGCTGGAGCTGCCGGGCCGACAGGTTCACGCTGATCGCGAGCTTGCTGTCCGGAGAGGCGAGCTGCCACTGCCGCGTCTGCCGACACGCCTCGTGGAGCACCCAGCGGCCGAGGGCCACGATCAGGCCGGTCTCCTCGGAGAGGCCGATGAAGTCGGCCGGGAAGAGGAGCCCGCGCTGCGGGTGCTTCCAGCGGACGAGCGCCTCCACCTCGGTGATCCGCCCGGTGGGCAGGTCCACCACCGGCTGGTAGTGCAGCACGAACTCGCCCCGCGCCACCGCGTTGCGGAGGTCGAGCTCGAGGTCCATGCGCTCCTGGGCGGGCGCGTTCATGCTCTTGTCGAAGACCTCGTAGCGGGCCTTGCCCTTGCCCTTGGCGTGGTACATCGCGAGGTCGGCGTCGCGCAGGATGTCTTCGGGAGTCATGCGCCGGGCGGTGCTCATCGCGATGCCGATGCTCACCGTGATGACGACCTCGCGCCCCTCGACCATGAACGGCTGCTGCAGCTCGGCGGTGAGGCGGTCGGCCACCGAGGTGGGCCCCTTGTCGTCCTTCACGTCCTCGAGCAGGATCGCGAACTCGTCGCCGCCGAGCCGCGCGATCGTGTCCTCGGGCCGGAGACAGGCGGCGAGCCGCTGGCTCACCCCGATCAGCAGCTGGTCGCCGACCCCGTGGCCCATGCTGTCGTTGACGACCTTGAACCGGTCGAGGTCGAGGAAGAGCACCGCGAGCTGCTCGCCGCGCCGCTCGGTGCGGGTCAGCGCGTGCTGGAGACGGTCCATGAACAGCGCCCGGTTGGGTAGGCTGGTGAGCGGGTCGCGGAAGGCCTGGCGCGCGAGCTGATCGAGGCGGCGGGGGAACTGGTTGATCTCGTCGGTCTGCTGCTCGATGGTCGCGAGCATCTTGGCGAACGAGCTCATCAGCGTGCCGATCTCGTCCTTGCGGTTCGGGACCACCGGGATCTCGGACGCCTTGGTCGCGGTCGCCAGCTGGGCGGCCCGCGAGATGGCGGAGGCCACGTCCCAGACCACGAAGCCGCCGCCCGCCATCAGCAGGCCGGTGAAGATGAGCAGGGCCGGCATGGTGAAGGCCTCGGTGTACTGCCCGATCGGCCCCAGAATCTGGCGAACCGGCGCCTGGAACGCGTAGGTCAGGATGAGCAGCGGGATGACCGAGGCTAGGGTCAGCGCGAAGATGACCTTCTGCTTGACCCGCTGTCCCGCGAAGGCGATTTCTCGATTCAGGTCGTCGCTGCCCACGGTTCTCCGATCGTGACGGTCTGGCGGTGGTGACGTTCTTGGGTTGGCGGCCCAAGAGGTAGCAACTGAAATGCCATTCACTGCACGGGTTGCAGCCAAGTCAAATCAATGAGTTGAATGAGAAAAGCCGGCCCGTCCGTCAGGCCGAGTGTCAATTTTGCGTAATGAGGTTGACGGTTTGCAGGAAAGGCGACACCCGCGCCATAGCCAAACGTATGACGAGGTCTTCGGTGGTCGGACCGGACCGGGCCAATGTGTTATACTCCGCGGGGTTTGCAGTCATTCAGGGAGGCTGCCCGTGGGGTATCTGCCGGTCTTCATCTATCTGGTACTAATCGTGGCCTTCGCGGTCGTCTCGCTGGGGATGGCCTACGTGCTGCGCCCCGCCCGGCCCTACGCGGCCAAGCTCGAGAACTACGAGTGCGGGGCGGAGCCGATCGGGGAGGCGTGGGTGCAGTTCCCGGTGGGCTTCTACCTGGTGGCCCTCATCTTCGTGGTCTTCGACGCGCTGGCCATCTTTCTCTTCCCCTGGGCCCTGGTGCTGCGGACCTTCGGGCTCTGGGCGATGGGGACCATGGGCCTGTTCCTGGGCATCCTCTCGCTCGGCTGGGTGTATGCCTACAGGGAGGGGATCCTCGAATGGAAATAAAGGCGCCGACCCCGCAGATCCCACCCGCGGTCTGGACCGAGTTCAAGGACCTGCAGGAGTGGGAGAAGTACCACCAGGAGCGGCCGGAGGGGGACAAGCACTCCGCGCTCTTCGAGAGCGCCACCGAGGGGGTTTACAACTTCCCGGGCGGCTTCGTGGCCACCGGTCTGGCCGACGCGGTCCTCAACTGGGCGCGCAAGTCGTCGGTGTGGCCGGTGACCTTCGGGCTGGCGTGCTGCGCGATCGAGATGATGGCCACCTTCGCGTCGCGCTTCGACGTGGAGCGCCTCGGCATGGTCCCGTGGGCCTCCCCGCGCCACTCCGACCTCATGATCGTCTCCGGCACCGTCACCATCAAGATGGCGCCGATGCTCAAGCGGATCTACGACCAGATGCCCGATCCGAAGTGGGCGGTGTCGATGGGCTCCTGCGCCAACTCGGGTGGCCCGTTCCGCCACGGCTACCACGTGGTGAAGGGGGTCGATCGGGTGATCCCGGTCGACGTGTACGTGCCGGGCTGCCCGCCGCCGCCCGAATCCCTGCTCAACGGGCTGCTCCTCCTGCAGGAGCAGATCGCGCACTTCCGCCAGACCGGAAAACGCGCCGCCCCCACCGAAAAAGTCGACTGAGCGCGTGACCCACGAGCAGGCGCGGGCCCGGATCCAGGAGCGCCTCGGGGTGGCCGCCGAGGGCGAGGGGAGCCTCCTCACCGTGACGGTGCCGCCGGAGCGGTGGCGTGAGGCGGCGTCCCTCGCCAAGGACACGCTCGGGTGCCTCTACTTCAATTTCCTGAGCGCGGTGGACTGGAAGGATCAGGGGCTCGAGGTGGTGACCCGCCTGGAGAACCTCGAGGTGGGCCTGGCCCTCATGCTGAAGACGAAGCTCGGCCCCGGCCAGTCGACGTGCGCGTCGCTGGTGCCGCTCTACCCGGGTGCCGACTGGATGGAGCGCGAGTGCTTCGACATGTTCGGGATCCGCTTCGAGGGCCATCCCGACCTGCGCCGCATCCTGCTGCCCCAGGACTGGGAGGGCCACCCGCTCCTCAAGTCCTACGCGGTGGACACTCCTCACCCGCCGTACCGCTGATCGGAGCGCGACCATGATCTACGAGCTGCGCACCTACACCCTGATGCCGGGCAAGCAGGGGGAGTACCTGAAGCTCAACGGCGAGATCGGCCGCAAGATCCGCGGCGACAAGTACGGCAAGCTCGAGGGCTACTGGTCCACCGAGTTCGGCACCCTGAACCAGCTCGTACACCTCTGGAGCTACGCCGACCTCGGCGAGCGCGAGCGCCTGCGCGCGGGCCTCGCCAAGGACGAGGCGTGGACCAAGGAGTACATCCCGAAGATCCGTCCGATGATGCTGGCCCAGGAGAACAAGCTCCTCTCCGCGGTGGTGCCGATGACGCCGCCGTCGGACACCGGCAACGTCTATGAGCTGCGCTGGTACCGCGCGCACGTGGGCAAGGCCGGGGAGTGGCTCGCCCTTTTCAAGGACATCCTGGCCTTCCGGGACAAGTTCACTCGCCGGGTGGGCCTCTGGCAGACCGAGGCCGGCCAGCTCAACGAGGTCGTGCACATGTGGGTCTACCGCGACCTGAATGACCGCGCGGCGGCCCGGGCCAAGATGGCCCAGGAGCCGGAGTGGCAGGCCTTCCTCGCCAAGGCGATGCCGCTGCTGGCCAACATGCAGTCGATCGTCCTCACTCCCGCCGCGTTCTCCCCGATGCGCTAGCCGGCTCTATGGATCCCGAAGCGCGCAAGGTCGTCGAGCTGGGCTACGGGGGCAGCGAGCGCCTCACCATGAACATGGGGCCGCAGCACCCGTCCGCCCACGGCGTCTTCCGCGCGATCCTCTCGCTCGAGGGCGAGACGGTGGTGGGCGTCGACGCGGTCATCGGTTACCTCCACCGCTGCCACGAGAAGCTCGGGGAGTCGCTCACCTACACCCAGTACCCGTCGATCGCGTCCAAGACCGACTACGTGGCCGCGATGTGCAGCGAGCTGGCCTACGTGCGGGCCGCCGAGCTGGTGGGCAAGGTCGAGGTGCCGAAGCGGGCCCAGTACCTCCGGGTGATCGTGAGCGAGCTGCAGCGCGTCGCCTCGCACTGCCTCTGGCTCGGCACCTGGTGCCTCGATATGGGGGGCGCGCTCGGCGGCGGCGCCACCGTGTTCCTCTACTGCATTCGCGAGCGCGAGTGGGTGCTCGATCTCTTCGAGGCGCTGGTGGGGGCGCGGCTCCTCTATGGATTCCACCAGGTGGGCGGCGTCCGCTACGACATCCCGGCCGGCTGGGCCCAGAAGTGTCGCGAGACCATCGCCCTGATCGAGCGGCGACTCATCGAGTACGAGGACATGCTCGAGCGCAACGCCTTCTTCCAGGCGCGCACCCAGGGCGTGGGCACCATCTCGCGCGAGCTGGCCCAGACCGTCGGCCTCTCGGGCCCGCTCATCCGGGGCTCGGGGGTGAGCTACGACATCCGCCGGCTCGAGCCCTACTCCTCCTACGAGGACTTCGACTTCAAGGTGCCGGTCGAGACCGCGGGTGATTGCTACGCGCGCTACCGGGTGCGGATGGTCGAGTTCCGCGAGTCGATCAAGATCGTGCGCCAGGCCCTCGACGGGCTGCCGGAGGGCCCGGTCTCCTCCCGCCCCGGGGTGAAGTCGGTGGGGCAGGTGCGGGTGGCCAAGGGCGAGGGCTACGCGCGGGTGGAGGGGCCCCGGGGTGAGGTGGGCTGCTACCTGATCTCCGACGGCTCCGCCAAGCCCTATCGCATGAAGTGGCGAGGCGCGTCTTTCTCCAACCTCTCGGTGCTGCCCCACATCCTGATCGGCACCAAGGTGGCCGACGTGGTCGCGATCATGGGCTCGGTCGACCCCGTCTTCGGCGAGGTGGATCGGTAGGATGCCGACCCTGCCCCCGCTGGTCCTGGAGTCGGTGCGCGCATTCGTGGTGGGTTTCATCGTGCTCAACGTCATCATCGGCATGGTGACCTACGTGACCCTGCTCGAGCGCAAGTTCGCGGCGCGCATGCAGTCGCGCATCGGGCCCTACCGCGTCGGCCCCCACGGCCTGCTCCAGCCCATCGCGGACGCGCTCAAGCTGATGATGAAGGAGGACGTGATCCCGCGGCAGGCCGACCGGTCGGTCTACAACCTGGCCCCGATCGTGTTCCTCGTGCCCTGCATGCTGATCTTCGCCACCCTGCCGTTCGCCCCCGGCCTCGGGGTCGCCGACCTCAACATCGGCATCCTCTTCTTCCTCGCGGTCTCCGCGATGGAAATCGTGGGGCTGTTCATGGGCGGCTGGGGCTCGAACAACAAGTACGCGCTGATCTCCGCGATGCGGGCGGTCAACCAGATCATCTCCTACGACCTGCCGTTCATCTTCGTGGCTCTGATCCCGGTGGTGCTGGCCGGCTCGCTCCGGCTCTCCGACATCGCGGCGGCCCAGGCGGGGATGCCCTACGTCTTCTGGTTCCCGCTCGGCACCCTGGGGTTCCTCGCCTACATCGTGACCACCCTGGCCGCCGAGAACCGGGTGCCGTTCGACATCCTGGAGGCCGAGTCGGAGCTGATCGCGGGCTTCCGCGTCGAGTACTCGGGGATGAAGTTCGCCCTCATCCAGCTCGGCGAGTACGCCCACGTGATCGGCACGTCGTTTTTGGGCGCGCTCCTCTTCCTGGGCGCGTGGTCGGGTCCGTGGTCCGACACCTCGCCCTGGTGGGGCGCGCTCTGGTTCATGCTCAAGGCGATGTTCGTCTTCCTGCTGGTGACCTGGATCCGCTGGAGCTTCGTGCGCATCCGGGTCGACCAGATCCTCGCCATCTCCTGGAAGGTGCTGCTGCCCGCGAGCCTGGTGCTCCTGATGGCGACCGGCCTGGTGGTGGCCCTGCGGAGCACCGGCAATGGCTAGACCCGCGCTCGGGGAGAGCTTCTGGCGCGATCTCTACGAGCTGGTCCGCGCGGTGGCGCGCGCGATGAAGGTCACCCTGATCAACTTCATCCGGCGACCGGTGACGGTGCACTATCCCACCAAGACCCGGGTCTACCCGGACCGCTACCGCGGGCTGCTCGCGCTGACCTACGACAAGGAGACCGGCGAGGAGAACTGCATCGGCTGCCGGCTCTGCGAGTACATCTGCCCGCCCCAGGTCATCAAGGTGGAGATGCTCAAGGCGGAGAAGCGCAACTTCGCCAAGGTCTTCACCCTCGAGCTCTACGCCTGCGAGTTCTGCGAGCTGTGCGTGCAGGTCTGCCCGACCGACGCCATCATCATGATGAAGTCGTTCGACATGTCGACCGCGGACCGGCGTGAGCTGCTCCTCGACAAGGACCGGCTCCATCAGATCGGCCTCCAGTTCGAGCCGTCGTGGGCCACCGGGAACCTGCTGCGCGACATGCAGACGCCGCCCAAGGCGGCCAAGGCGGGAGGCCCCGCCGAGTGATCGCGTCGATCGCCTTCGTGGTTCTCGCGGTGGTGCTGCTGGCCTCCGCGCTCGCGGTGGTGCTCACCCGGAACCTCTTCCACTCGGTGCTCTACCTCGCGCTGGCCCTCACCGCCACCGCGGGGGTGTTTCTCTCCCTCGACGCCGAGTTCCTCGCCGCCATCCAGCTCCTGCTCTACGCGGGCGGGGTGGTGACCATCGTGGTCTTCGCGATCGTGGTCACCGAGCGGCTGGTGGGCGACCGCATCAGCCAGACCAGCCGCCAGCTCGGGGCCGGCTTCGGCATCGCGGGCGCCTTGCTGGTGGCGATCCTGGCCATCTTCCGCCGGTCCCCGCTCCCGATCCCGCGGCCCGCGGTCTCGGGCGACCTCACCCGCGCCATCGGGCAGAGCCTGCTCACCACCTACGTGCTGCCCTTCGAGCTGCTGGGCGTGCTGTTCCTGGCCGCCCTGGTGGGCGCGCTCTACTTCGCGCGGCCGGACGACTAGCCCGTGACGCTCCAGGCCTACCTCACGCTGGCCGCGATGCTCTTCTGCATCGGGCTCTTCGGCGTCCTGACCCGGCGGAACACCATCGGGATCCTGCTCGGCATCGAGCTCATGCTCAACGCGGTCAACATCAACCTGGTGGCGTTCGCCCGCTTCCTCGGCGACGTCTCCGGGATGATCTTCACCGTGTTCACGATCTGCATCACGGTGGCCGAGGTGGCGCTCGGCCTGGCCCTCGTCATCCTGATCTACCGCATCCGCCGCACCGCGGTGGCGGATCACCTGGATCTCCTCCGGGGATAGCGCCCTCCATGGCCGCGTCCGGCAACTTCGCGCTCTGGGCCTGGCTCGCGCCCGGCCTGGCCTTCGTGCTCCTGAGCCTGATCGTGCCCCTGCGGCGCTCCGGCACCCCGGCCGCGGTGCTCTCCATCGTGCTCTCCGCCGGCGCCCTGGTCGCCGCGGTCTTCGCGTGGCACTCCGCGGTGCCGGACATGGCGCGACGGATCCTCTGGGAGTGGATCCCGGTGGAGGACGGGGTGCTCACCTCGGTGGGCGTGCTCGCCGACGCCGACTCCACCCTGATGCTGATCCTGGTGGCCCTGGTCTCGTTCCTGGTGCAGGTCTACTCGCTCGGGTATCTCTCCGACGAGCCGCCCGCCTCCCTCGGCCGCTACTACGCCTACCAGTCCCTCTTCGCCTTCTCGATGATGGGGCTGGTGCTGGCCCCCAACTTCGTCCAGCTCTTCATCTGCTGGGAGCTGGTGGGCCTCTGCTCCTACCTTCTGATCGGCTACTGGTACGCGCGGCCGGAGGCGGCGCGCGCGGCGGTGAAGGCGTTCTGGGTCACCAAGGCGGGCGACGTGGGGCTCCTCATCGGCATCGTCATGCTCTGGAGCCGCACCGGCACCTTCGACTTCTCCGAGCTGTTCGAGATGGCGAAGGGAGGCAGCGACATCCTCGCCGGGCTCGGCCTGGTCACCTTCTGTATCTACCTCGGGGCCGCCGGCAAGTCGGCCCAGTTCCCGTTCCACGTCTGGCTGCCGGATGCGATGGAAGGTCCCACGCCGGTCTCCGCCTTGATCCACGCGGCCACCATGGTGACCGCGGGCGTATACCTGCTTTTCCGCACCGCGTTCCTTTTCGAGCAGACGCCGGAGGTGCTGGCCGCGGTGGGCTGGATCGGCGCCTTCACCGCGCTGCTCGCGGCCACGCTGGCCTGCGTGCAGACCGACATCAAGC
>DASZJM010000356.1:0-20776 GCA_035948165.1 Candidatus Methylomirabilota bacterium | reverse complement strand
GGCGGCCACCAGCCCGGAGGCCACGATCCCGCCGACCAGGAAGGCCTCCATCGACTCGAGCTTGGCGTACTTGACGATGAACGCCACCGCGTAGGCGCCCACCCCGAAGTAGGCGGAGTGGCCGAAGGAGAGGAGGCCGGTATAGCCGAGCAGCAGGTTGAAGCCGAGCGCGGCGATCGCGAAGACGAGGCCGTAGGAGAGCAGCACGGTCTGCCAGGGCGGCACCAGGAACGGCAGCACGATCAGGGCGGCGAGCACCGGGACCGACCAGGCGGCCACCCGGCGGGGCGCCGCCACCGCCGCGCTCATGCGCGGCCCAGGAGGCCGGCGGGACGGATGAAGAGCACGATGGCGGCCATCAGGTAGAGGACCGCGAGCTCGATCTCGGGAAAGAACGTGATCCCCGCCTCGCGCACCACCCCCACCATCAGTGCCCCGATGAGCGCGCCCTCGAGGCTGCCGAGCCCGCCGATCACCACCACCACGAAGGCGAGGATGAGGGCGTCGACCCCCATGCCGAGCACCGCGCCCTGCTGGGGCATGATGACCGCGCCGCCCAGGCCGGCCATGAAGCAGCCGAGGGTGAAGGCCTGCACGTAGACCCGGTTGACGTTCACCCCGAGCGCGGAGGCCATCCGCATGTTCTGGGAGGTCGCGCGTAGCACCACCCCGAACCCGGTGCGGTAGACGAAGGCCCACAGCCCGGCCGCCGCGATCCCGCCCACCACCACCACCACGAGGTTGTAGGTCGGGTAGATCGAGTCGCCGATGGTGAGGCTGCCGAGCGCCTCGTAGAGCGCGCTCGCCTGGAGCGGGTACGGCCCCCACACCAGCCGCATCACGTCCTCCAGGATCAGGAGCAGCCCGAAGGTGATGAGGAGCTGGTACTCCTCCGCGCGCCGGTAGAGCGGGCGCAGCAGGGTGGGCTCGAGCACCGCGCCCAGCAGCGCGGCGGCGAACGCGCCCACCGGCAGGAGCGCGTACATCCAGAGGCTCGCCTCGGTGGCGGTGCCGAGCGCGCGGCCCACCGCCCACGCGCTCACGTAGGCGCCGAAGGCGTAGAGGTTGCCGTGCGCGAGGTTGACGATGCGCATGACCCCGTAGATCAGGCTCAACCCGCCCGCGATCAGGAACATCACCGACGCGTAGAGGAGCGCGTTGAGGAGATGGACTATGAGGGTCGCGGCATCCATGAGCGGATAAGATGCCCTAACTCAGGGTGAGCCTTCAACCCGGAACTGCGTGGTGGCGACCTCGGGATTCACGTAGTTGTCGCCCAGGACCAGCGCCACCAGGGCCGTGTACGCGCCCGGCTTGAGCCGTCCCTTCAGGTCGACCACCACCCGGTGGGCCTGCACGTCGCGGGAGACCCCGGCGGCGGCGACGCGGCCGTCGGCGCCCACGATCACGAAGCGGCACGCGGGCACGTCGACCTTGTCCTCGTCGACCCCGGAGCCGAGCGGCTCCCGCACCAGCCGGTACTGGCGGAGGAACCGCTCCAGCCGCTCGATCTCCGGGGAGATCTCGAGCCGGTCCCCGCGCGCGGCGATGCGCGCCACGTAGGCCCGGCGCGGGATCGCGAAGCGGTCGTAGGTCCCGACCCCGAGCGGGTTGGTCATGTCGCGGAACACCTGCAGCACCACCGCCGCGTCGCTCCACTTCTCGAGCTGGTAGGCGCCGTTGGTCACCAGGTAGTGCCCGCGCCGGTGCGCGAACTGGCGCAGGGCGGCCCAGCGGGTCTGGGCCTCGTCGGCGGCCACCAGGCGGCGCAGGGCCTCCGGCACGTGGTTCTCGCGGGCCAGTCCGTCCAGGAGCCCGGCGAGGGCCTCACGGGTCCGGGCGTCCCGCGCGAGGTCGAGCCAGCGCACCCCGCGGCGCCGAGCCTCCCCCGCGGAGAAGGCCCCCACCCCACGCTTGACCGCCTCCTCCATCAGCACCGTCACGTGCCACGGCACCGGGCTCCACGGCGGCGCCAGCGCGGCCAATTCTTGAGGATCGGGCGAGGGCGAGTTGAGGTACACCTCGATTACCGGCACCACGTAGGTGAACGTGATGTCGGCGTAGCGCCGCACCTCGCTGTCCACCTTCACCACCCGGAAGCCGGCGAGCGCCTGGCGGGCGACCAGGGTGGCCGCGTCCACCGCGGGGTCGTACTCGACCGCGCCCGGAGCGCGGCGCGTGCCCCAGCGCGCCGCGAACACGTACGGGTAGACCGCGTCCGCCGGGCTCACGCGGGTGTTGTCGTGCGCGGCCGAGCCCCAGAGCCGGTAGACCACCTTGGCCTTCGCGGTCTTCCCTCGGCCCACCTCCCGGAGGAGACCGGTGCCCGGCTCCGGGAGCAGCGCGTCCTCGGGGATCTCCACGCCGCCCGTCACCACCGAGGCCGGCACCGCCCGATGCGAGACGGGGCCCGCGCCATAGGGCCCAGGCAGGAACGCGGGATCGCCGAGCGCGGCCCAGAGCAGCCGGCCGGCCGGATCGGTGAAGCCGGCGACTGGGTTCCACGCCGCGCTCGGGCGGGCGCCGATGCCGAGCCGCATCCATCCGTTCCACGGGAAGTCCTTGAGCTTGGCGGTGCGGACGAAGATGTCGGAGTCGAAACCCGTCTGCGAGTCCCACGCGATGTTCTCGATGCCCTGCGAGAACTCGGCGTTGAAGGGCTCGCGCCGGAGCGAGTAGCCGAGCACCACGCGCTCGCATCCTGCCCCCAGGCGGCCCACCAGGCGGCGCGCGAGATCGGCCCGCTCGGCGGGGCCCTCGTAGCCGCCGCCGACGAGGCGGCGGAAGAGCTGCTCGGCCTCCTGGCGCGCGGCCGGATCGGTCAGCGCGGCGGCCTGGAGCAGGTAGGCGTGAAACCATCCCTCCTTGAGCCAGGGCGGGCTGAACGAGCCGCCCGCGGCCGGCGTGTACGGCGCGAGCAGGCTCTGGAGGTCCACCTCCTCGACGACGGCCGCCTCGCCCTTCCCGGGCGCGCCACCCTTCACCGCGGCCACGAGGCGCTCGGCGAGCGGGCCGCGCGCGACCAGCCGCGGGGGCGCCCCGGCCGCGGCACCCTCCACCGCGCGGCGCGCCGCCTCCACCAGGTCGAAGTGCTCGAGGTAGTCGCCGTGGTACGGGGTGACCGCGTACGGGTACGGCACGAACCCGGCGACGCGGGCTCCGCCGACCGCGCGCGCGGCGGACCGCGCGACCGCGCAGCGCCCGCCGGCGCCATCCGCGCCGGGCGCGCCGGACGCACCGCCGGGGCTGACGACCACGAAGCCGGCGAGCGACTCCACCGCGCTCACGTTCGCCGGGAGGCGACCGCCCGCGAACGGATCCGCCCCGACGTAGGCGTGCAGCGTGCTGTTGCGGAGCAGGGGCGCCGCCGCGGCCGGGGTCAGGGTCTCGAGGCGGATCTCCTGCGGGTAGTAGCCAGGATAGAACGGCAGCTCGTGGCCCGCGCGCGCGGGCGCGGCCGAAAGCAGGAGGACGAGGAGCAGCGGGACGGCGGCGAATCGCACCGGTACTCCGTGCCCTCTCCCCCGCGGTGGGGGGAGAGGGCGACGGTCCGTCTCAGGCCTTCATCTGCGGCCAGGTCTTGTCGATCCAGGTGTACGTCGAAGTCGGCTCCCCCTTCGGCCAGCCGGGAGGCGCCGTGATGTTGCGGATCGGGATCGTGATGATGCGGGTCGGGTCCAGGATCTGGAACGGATAGTCGGGCGAGTTGATGCTGAAGCCGGTCATCGCGTCCTTGTAACCCTGGTGCGTATCCGGCCGGATGTACACGTAGCCCGCGGGGCCGGCGTGCATCGCGCCCTCGAGCTGGCCGATGATGGCGTCCTCGTCGGGCCAGCCGCCGGTCAGCCGGTTGGCCTTCTCGACGGCCTCCTTCAGCATGTAGAGGGTGGAGTACGCGCCTTCGGACTGGAAGTTCGGGTACTCCTTCCACCGGTCGAAGTACTTCTTCACGAACTCGGTGTTGAGCGGCCAGCGGTTGTTCGGCGGGTAGTTGAAGTAGTAGTTGGAGTGCACCCCCGCGATCGCGCCCTCCGGATGATCCTTGCCGATCGCGTGCGGGGCCACCCCGAAGGCGATGGTGGAGGCGAACTTCATCTTCTTGAACATGTCGTAGCGCAGCGCCTGCTTGTAGAGGGCCACGTAGTCACCGCCCCACACCGACGACACCAACAGATCTGGCTTGGACGAGATCGCCTTGGTGATGTGGGAGGTGAAGTCGGTGCTGCCGAGCTTCGGCCAGCCTTCCGACACCACCTCGGCAGTCGGCATCAGCTTCTTCATGACGATCTTGACGTGGTCGAAGGCATTGCGGCCGTAGGAGTAGTCGGGATGGATGTGGGCGATGCGGCGCGCCTTCGGCCAGGTCTGCGCGATGGCGAGGGCGCAGGTCACCCCGTCGGCCGACTGGATGTTGGTGATGCGGAAGATGTAGTGGGGGTTCGGCACCGCCTTGTCGAACAGGAAGTCGGTGCAGCCGTCCACGAAGATGGTGAGCAGCTTCAGCTCCTCGGCCACCGGACCCAGCGCGGGCGTATTGCCGCTCGAGATGACGCCGGTGAAGAGATCGACCTTCTCGGAGAGCTTCAGCCGCCGCATCTCCTTCACGTTGGCGTCGGTGCCCGCGTTCTCGTCGGCCTTGAGGGTCTCGATCTTGCGCTTGCCGAGCAGGCCGCCTTGGGCGTTGATCTCCTCGGCGGCGAGCGTGTGGCCCTTGAACGATGGCTCGCCCAGGACGGCGGCGGGCCCCGTGAAGAACGTCATGTGAGCGATCTTGAACGGCGTGTCCGGGATGTTGCCCTTGGGCTGCGCCTGCGCCGGCCTGACCAAGGGGACCGCTGCCAGGGGAACCCCGGCGGCGGCGGCCGCGCCGGCCGCGGCGGTGCCGACCGTCAGGCCCAGGCGCGACAGGAAGTCTCGACGGCTGACCTCTTGCGTCATGTGTGTTCCCTCCTCGTTGGGGGTCTGCTCGAACGACGTTGCAGCGCGGGGGTCATGCAGCGCCATACTGCCCCAGCAACCCGCGCCAGCGCAAGAAGTTCCCGGGAGTTCCGGGCTCCTCTATAATCGGCCCGGGCGGACCATGCACGGGCTCAGGCGCGTCCTCGCGGGTCTCGGCCGGGCGCTCCACGCGCGGCGCGGCACCCTCGTGGGCGTAGCCGCCGCGGTGTTCGCCCTCGACATCTTGATCCCGCCGCTGGTCCTCTCGGTCGCCCGGGCCCGGGTCGACTACTTCACCTTCAACCCCTGGCTGCCGAGCCTGCCCGGGTACCTCCGGTCGGGGCCCGGGACGCTCGGCGAGCGGCTCGACCGGGCCGTCAACCTCGCGCTCTTCTGGTTCTCCGCCGACGGGATCTTCGGGGTCGACTGGGGCTTCGCGGTGACCACGGTGGACCTGGCCCGTTTCGCCCTGATGGCGGTCCTGGTCGGCGCCTACTTCGCCCTCTGGCGGGAGGGGCGCGACCGGGCCGGCCTCGCGGGCCGCGGGCTGCGCGCCGCCCAGCAGGGCGGCCTGCTCGGCGCGGTCGGCAGCGTGTTCGGCCTGGCCAGCGGCGGCTGCACCGTGATGGGCTGCGGGGCGCCGGTGATCCCGGTGGTGGGCCTCGCCTTCGTCGGGCTCACCAGCACCACGCTCGCCTGGCTCGCCCACGCCTCGACCATCGCCACTGGCGCGGTCATCGTGGGGATGACCGCGGGCGTGCTGGTCCTGGCCTGGCGGGCCGGCGCTACCGCCCCTTGAACTGGGGCTCCCGCTTCTCGACGAACGCGCGCGCAGCCTCGCGGTGATCCTCGGTCATGCCGGTGCGCGTGTGGTGCCACGCCTCGAGGTCGAGCATCTCCTTGAGCGACGCGCTCTCCGCCGCGTTCATGTTCCGCTTCATGTAGCGGAGGGCCACCCGCGGACCGCGGGCCAGGCGCGACGCCAGGGCCATCGTCTCCTCCTCGAGCCGGGCGTCGGGCACGACGCGGTTGAGGAGACCGAGCGCGAGCGCCTGCTGGGCGTCGAGCAGATCGGCGGTGAAGTAGAGCTCCCGCGCCTTCGCGGTCCCGACGAGCTGGGTCAGGTAGTAGCTGCCGCCGAAGTCGCCCGAGTAGCCGACGCGCGCGAAAGCGGTACCGAGCCGCGCGGTGTCGGAGGCGACGCGCATGTCGCACGCCATCGCGAGGGAGAGCCCGGCGCCCGCCGCCGGCCCGCGCACCATCGCGATGGTGGGCTTCGGCATCTCGTGCAGCCAGCGCGACGTCTCCATGCGCGAGCGCAGCGCCTGGGCCTTCTCCTCCATCGTCTGGCCGCCCAGCTCGTTGCCCTCGGCCATGGCCTTGACGTCGCCGCCCGCGCAGAAGCCGCGCCCGGCCCCGGTGAGGACCACGCAGCCGACCGCGGGATCCTCGGCGAGGCGCGGCAGGGCCTCCAGCAGAGCGTCGAGCATCGGCCGCGACATGGCGTTGAGCCGGTCGGGCCGGTTGAGGGTCAGCACCGCCACGCCGTCCTTCACGCTCTCGAGCAGATCGCTGGTGGTCATCGGGGCCCCTCCTTCCGGAGCAGCGGCGATTGTACCCCTTCGGCGAGCGCGACCGCCTCGAGATCGGCGGCGCGCGGATTCGGCCTCGCGCTGCCCCTGGTCGCGTGGCTGGCCGCCTCCCCCGCCCCCGCGGCGGAGCGCGCGCTCGTCTCCCACTCCCTCGAGGTCGACGGGATCACGCGCACGTACTACCTCCACGTGCCGCCCGCGCTCGCCCCCGCGCCGGTGCCGCTGGTGCTGGTCTTCCACGGCGGCGGGGGCAACGGACCGGGAACCGAGCGGCTCACCCGTTTCACCCCCCTGGCCGACCGGGAGGGCTTCCTGGTCGCGTTCCCGGAGGGCCTCGGCAAGAACTGGAACGACGGCCGCGAGTTCACCACCTCGCGCGCCCACCGCGACCACGTCGACGACGTGGCCTTCGTCGCGGCCCTGATCGACGCGGTCGGCCGCCTCCACGCGGTGGACGCGCGGCGGGTCTACGCCACCGGCATCTCGAACGGCGGCATCTTCTCGCACTACCTGGCCGCGCACCTCTCGGCGCGCATCGCGGCCATCGCCCCGGTGGTGGGCGGCATCGCCGATCCGCCCGACGCGTGGCTCCATCCGGAGCAGCCGGTCTCGGTGCTGATGCTGCAGGGCACGAGCGATCCGCTGGTGCCCTACCACGGCGGACCCGTCGCCTTCGGGCGCGGCCGGATCATCGACACCGAGGAGGCGGCGCGCCGCTGGGCCGCCCTCAACGGCGGGCACGAGCCGGTGCAGGACGCGCTGACCCCCGCCGACGGCCGGGACCGCTGCGGTGGGCTCCGGACGGTCTACCCGGGCGGGCGCGACGGGAGTGAGGTGACCCTGGTGCGCCTCGACGGGGGCGGACACACCTGGCCGGGCGGCGCGCAGTACCTGCCGCAGATGCTGGTCGGCCGGGTGTGCCGCGACTTCGACGCGACCGCGCTGATCTGGGAGTTCTTCCGGGCCCACCCCAAGCCGGGCGGGCCGTGACCGCGCGCGGCTAGGGCCGCGCCGCGGCGGCGGGCTCGTGCGAGCGCGCCGCGTCGCCGCCCGCGAACGGGCGTGGGCGGAACGCGGAGGCCGGCAGCCCCAGCTCGAGGATGCCCCGCTCGAGCCACGCGTACCGATCGCCCATGACCGCGGCTGCGACGCGGCTCTTGCGCGCGTCGTCGTTCTTCCACAGGTCGGCGAAGAGGCGCCGCACCTTGCGCCGCGCGCTCCGGCAGAAGAGATCGGCGAGCTCGCGGGCCGGCTCCGCCTCGGGGTAGCGCCCGTCGGCGAGGCGCGCGGCGTGGGTGACCGCCGCCGACATCGCGAACAGCTCCATCGCGATGTCCACCGTGCGGAACAGGAACGCCTGGCGGCGCTCCATGCCCGCGCGGAAGACCAGCATGCCGTGGAAGGTCGCGCGGGCGAGCCGGCGGGCGCTCCGCTCCACGAAGCGCAGGTGCCCGGCGAGCGGCCCGAACTCGGCGAAGCGCGCGGGCCCGGCGAGCCCGCGGAGCCAGAGCCGCGGGTACCAGCGCGCGTAGAACCCGGCCACCCCCGGCAGCGCGGCGCGCTTCTCGGCCGCGCTCCGCCGCGCGTCGATGAGCCCGCCCGCGACCTCGAGGTGCTTGTCGACCGCCTCGCGGGCCATGAAGAGATGCATGATCTCGCTCGAGCCCTCGAAGATGAGGTTGATGCGCAGGTCGCGCAGCATGCGCTCGACGCCGATCGCGGCCTCCCCGCGGCCGGCCAGGGAGGACTCGGTCTCGTAGCCACGCCCCCCGCGGATCTGGAGGGTCTGGTCGGCCAGCTCCCACGCCCGCACCGTGTTCCACTCCTTGGCCGCGGCCGCCTCGAGGCGGATGTCGTAGCCGCCGCGGTCGGCGAGCGCCGCCGCGAGGGTGGCCACCGAGTCCATCGCGAAGGCGGTGGCCGCCATGTCCGCGATGCGGTGGCCGATCGCCTCGTGCTTCCAGATCGGCGCGCCCCACTGCACGCGCGCGCTCGCCCAGCCGCGGCAGATCTCGAGGCAGCGCTTGGCCGCCCCCGCGCACACCGCGGGCAGGGTCAGGCGCCCGGTGTTGAGGGTGGCGAGCGCGATCTTGAGCCCCTGCCCCTCGCGCCCGATCAGGTTCTCGCGCGGCACCCGCACGTTGCGGAAGGTGATGATCCCGTTGGCGAGCGCGCGCAGCCCCATGAAGCGGCAGCGGTAGTCAACCGCGACGCCTTCCCATCCGGTCTCCACCACGAACGCACTGATGCGATGCGTCTGGGGGTCCCGCGCCATCACCACCAGCAGCTCCGCGATCGTGCCGTTCGTGCACCAGAGCTTCTCGCCGTTCAGCACGAAGTGATCGTCGCGGCGCTCCGCGGTGGTGGCGAGGCTCGCCGGGTCCGAGCCGACGCCGGGCTCGGTGAGGGCGAACGCGGAGATGGCGCCCGCCGCGCAGCGCGGCAGGTACTTGGCCTTCTGCTCCACGGTGCCGAACAGCTTGAGCGGCTGCGGCACCCCGATCGACTGGTGCGCGGACAGCACCGCCGCGAGGTTACCGTCGTAGCTGCCCACCAGCTCCATGGCCCGGCAGTACTCGGAGACCGAGAAGCCGAGGCCGCCGTACTCGCGGGAGATCTTCATGCCGAAGGCCCCCAGCCGCCGCAGCCCGGCCAGGACGTCTGGCGGATACTCGCCGCTCTGGTCGATCGCGGCGGGGTCGACCCGATCGCGCAGGAACCCGCGCAGGTCGTCGATGAAGCGCGTGAACTCGGGACGCTCCTTGCCCCGGATCGGGAACGGATGGATGAGGTCGAGGGACAGCTGGCCCAGGAAGAGGTCGCGCAGGAACCCGCGGCCCTCCCAGCCCTCGGGGCGGGCCTGCTCGGCCACCCGTCGAGATTCCTGCTCGCTCGTCGCCTGGGGGTCCGTTGTGGGCATGGCGTCCTCCGGTCTCCCTCGATTCTAGCGGATTCGCGGGGGCGGCGGTATGCTCGGCTCGCCGCGCGAACCCGAGCCCACAGGAGGAGAGCGTCATCGCCACCGATCCGATCGAGCAGCGAGTGCGCGAGGTCCTGGGAGGCCTCGGGCTGCATCACGAGATGGTCGACATCGACCCGCAGTACGCCGACACCGCCGCCTTCTGCGCCCAGTACGGCTATCCCATGGAGCAGTCGGCCAACACCATTATCGTGGGCTCGAAGAAGGAGCCGAAGCGCTACTGCGCCTGCGTGGTGCGGGCCACCCGCCGCGTGGACGTCAACCACACGGTCCGCAAGCTCCTCGGCGTCCCGCGGCTCTCCTTCGCCGATCCGGAGGAGACACGCGCCCTGACCGGCATGATGCTGGGCGGCGTCACCGTGTTCGCCCTGCCCGCCGACCTGCCGATCTACGTGGACGAGGGGCTCATGTCCCTGCCCTGGATCATCCTGGGCGGAGGCAGCCGGGCGCTCAAGGTGAAGATCTCGCCCGACGTGTTCCGCGCGCTGCCCGGCGCCCAGGTGATTCCCGGCCTCGTGACCGCGGGGGCTCCCGAATGACCGACGGCGACGGCCCCCGGGACGCCACGGAGGCCACTCGCGCGCTCCAGCGGGCGGTGCAGGACGCGCTGCCGTTCGCCGACGCGCAGGACTTCGAGGACGCAGCGCGCGGCTTCGTGGCCACGCTCCCCGAGGTCTCCATCCGCAACGCCCAGGGACGGGTGGTGTGGAGCCTGACCGACTACGCGTTCCTCGCCGCTCCCGACGCGCCGCCCACCGTGAACCCGAGCCTCTGGCGGCAGGCCCGCCTGAACATGCACCACGGCCTCTTCCAGGTGACCGACCGCATCTACCAGGTCCGCGGCTTCGACCTCTCGAACATGACGATCCTCGAGGGCGAGCGCGGCCTCGTCGTCATCGACCCGCTGATCTCGGCCGAGGTCGCCCGGGCCGCGCTCGAGCTCTATCGCGCCCACCGCGGCGACCGCCCGGTGACCGCGGTCATCTACACCCACAGCCACACCGATCACTACGGGGGCGTGCGCGGCGTGGTGGACGAGGCGCGGGTGGCCGCGGGAGAGGTCGAGATCATCGCCCCGGACCGCTTCATGGAGGAGGTCGTGTCGGAGGCGGTGCTCGCGGGCACCGCGATGGTGCGGCGCGGGCAATTCCAGTTCGGGGCCACCCTGCCCAAGGGACCGCGCGGCCAGGTCGACGCCGGGCTCGGCAAGGTGAGCTCGCGCGGGACCGTCACCCTGATCCCGCCGACGCGCATCGTGGCCGACCCGATCGAGGTCCACCGCGTCGACGGCATTGAGATCGTGTTCCAGCTCGCGCCGGAGACCGAGGCCCCGGCCGAGATGCACATGTTCTACCCGGCGCTGCGGGCGCTCAACCTGGCCGAGAACGCGACCCACCACCTCCACAACGTCTACCCGCTGCGCGGGGCGCAGGCGCGCGACGCCAACGCGTGGGCCAAGTACCTCGACGAGGCGCGCGATCGGTTCGGCCGCGGCGCCGACGTGGCCTTCGCCCAGCACCACTGGCCGGTGTGGGGCACCGCGCGGGTCCTCGACTACCTGGGGTCGCAGCGCGACCTCTACAAGTACCTGCACGACCAGACGGTGCGGCTGATGAACCACGGCTACAAGGCGGCCGAGATCGCGGAGCGTCTCGCCCTGCCCCGGAGCCTGCGCTCGACGTGGCACGTGCGCGGCTACTACGGCACGCTGTCCCACAACGCCAAGAGCGTCTACCAGCGCTACCTCGGCTGGTACGACGCCAATCCCGCGAACCTCAACCCGCTGCCGCCGGTGGAGCGCGGGCGCAAGTACGTCGAGTACATGGGAGGGGCCCCCGCGGTGCTGGCCCGGGCGCGCGAGGACTTCGCGCGCGGCGAGTACCGCTTCGTGGCGGAGGCGACGAGCCACGTGGTGTTCGCGGACCCCGCGAACGCGGAGGCGCGCCGACTCGGCGCCGCCGCCCTCGAGCAGATGGGCTACGCCGCGGAGTCGGCCACGTGGCGCAACGCCTACCTGCTGGGCGCCCTCGAGCTGCGGCAGGGCCAGCCGGACACCGCGGCGCGGGCGCCGGTGAGCCCCGACCTGGTCCGCGCCATGACCCTCGACCTCTTCTTCGACTACCTCGCGGTGCGCCTGAACGGCGAGAAGGCGGAGGGGGTGCGCTTCGTCCTCAACTGGATCCTCCCCGACCTGGGCCAGCGCTACGTGCTCACCCTGCAGAACTGCGCGCTGACCTACCTGGCCGAGCGCCAGAGCGACCGGGCGGACGCCACCGTGACCCTCGCGCGCCCGGTGCTGGACCGCCTGGTGCTGCGCGAGCTCACCATCGAGGCCGCGATCGACCAGGGGCTCGTGGCCATCGCGGGGAGTCGCCAGCGGGTCGCCCAGCTCTTTGGCCTGCTCGACGACTTCGCCCTCATGTTCGACGTGATCGAGCCGCGCCGCTGAGGGCGGGCTACTCGCGCACCGCGCCCGCGAGGAGCCCGCGCACCAGGTAGCGCTGGAAGCCGACCACGATGAGGATCGGGGGCAGGCTCGCCAGCAGCGAGGCGGCCGCGATGTCGCCCCACGGCACCTCGAACACGCCCGGGAAGAGGGCGAGGGCCACCGGCACCGTGCGGCTCGCCTCGGTGGCGGTGAAACTGTAGGCGAACAGGAACTCATTCCACGAGAAGAGGAACGCGAGCAGCGCGGCGGAGGCCATGCCGGGCGCCACCAGCGGGGCCACCACGAAGCGCAGCGCGGCGAGACGCCCGGCTCCGTCGACCGCTGCCGCCTCTTCGAGGGCGCGCGGGATCTCGCGGATGAAGCCGGCGAGGAGCCAGATCACCAGCGGCAGAGCGAACGAGGCGTTGGCGAGGATGAGGGCGAGCCAGGTGTCGCGCAGGCCGAGGGCCCGCACGAGCAGATAGAGCGGGCTCACCGTCGCGATCTGGGGAAACGCGGTCGCCGCGATCATGCCGAGGAGGATGAGCGCGCGCCCGGGCACCGGCAGGCGCGCGAGGGCGTAGGCGGCGAGCGCGCCGAGCCCCACCGCGAGTCCGGTGCTCGCCAGCGCGACGCCCAGGCTGTTCAGCAGCGCGCGCGGCATGAGGCTCTGCCGCAGCACGACCTCGTAGTGCACCGCGGTGAGGCGGCTCGGCAGGAGGTGGCTCAGCGGCAACAGCTCCGCGTCCGGCCGCACCGAGGTGAGGACCTGCCAGAAGAACGGCAGCGCGTAGAGGATCAGGGCGGCCAGCACGAGGCCGTCGCGGAGCCGGCCGCCCCTCACGCGCCCGCCTCCTGGCGGTGGATCATTCGCAGATAGCCGACCGCCACCACCATGACGAGCGCGAACACCACCACCCCGACCGCGGAGCCGAAGCCCACCTGCAGGGTCTGGAAGAGCGCGCGGTAGGCGTAGACCGTGAGAGTCTCGGTGCTGCCGGCCGGGCCGCCGCCGGTCAGCACGAACATCAGGTCGAAGGCCCGCAGCGCGTCGAGGGTCCGGAAGAGCAGCGCCACCAGCAAGATTGGGCGAACCAGCGGCCAGGTGATGCGGGTGAAGGCCTGCACCCCGGCCGCGCCGTCCACCTCCGCCGCCTCGTAGAGCTCGCCCGGGATCGTGAGCAGGCGCGCGTAGCAGAGGAGGGCCACGAAGGGAGTGGTGCGCCAGACGTCGGCCCCGATCAGCGCGGGCAGCGCGAGGACCGGATCGCCGAGCCAGTTGACCGGCCGGCCGCCCAGCAGGAAGTTCACGAGGCCGCCGGCCGGATGGTAGAGCCACTCGAACATCTTGGCGGTCACCACCGACGGCAGCGCCCACGCGAGCAGCAACAGCGCCACCGCGGCGCGACGGGCGCGTCGCTGGCCCCACAGGCCGAGCGCCATGGACAGGCCGAGCCCGCACTCGAGCGCCACCGAGGCCACCGTGAACAGGGCGGTGACGCCGGCCGCGTTCCAGAATCGGGTGTCCACCACGAGGAAGGCATAGTGCGCGAGCCCGGCCCAGCGCGAGATCGAGAAGACGGGGACGCGGTAGTGCAGCGAGAGCCAGATCACCCAGAGCGCGGGATAGACGGTGAGGCCGCCCAGCAGGACGAGCGCGGGGGCGAGCATGAGCCACCCGAGGCGCCGATCGCTCATCGGGTGAGCGCCTCCTGCAGGTGCAGGACCTGGGCCGTCCCGTCGCGGATCGCCCTCGCGGGCGACTTGCGCCCCACCAGCACCGCGGAGAACTCGGGCTGGAGCGTGGTCGACAGCATGAGGTAGTAGGGGGTGATCGGGCGCGGGTGCCCCGCGAGGATCAGGGGCAGGAGCGCGGGCAAGGTCGGATCGCGCGCGATGAGGCCGGCGTCGCGGTAGAGGGCGGGGCGCGAGGGGCGGAGGGCCGCGCCCTCGGTCATCGCGCGCTGGGCCGCGTCGCCGGTGAGGAAGCGCACCAGCTCGACCGCGAGCGCGGCGTGGCGGGTGCGCGCGCTCACCGCGAGGTGCGCGCCGCCGGTGGAGGCGGCCCCCACCCGGCCGTGCGGGAGCCGCGGCATCGGCGCCACCCCGACGCGCCCGCGCACGCGCGAGTCGGGCAGCTCGAAGAGGTCGAGCGCGTAGGGCCAGCCGCGCAGGAAGATGGCTCGCCCGTCGCCGAAGGGGCGGCGGGTCAGCTCCTCGTCGGCGGCGGTGACCCAGGCGGGGCTCACCCCGCGCTCGATGAGCGAGCGCATGAAGGCGAGCGCCTCCCGCGCCCGCTCCGGCTCCGGGAACGGTCGGCCCCGCTCGTCGAGCAGCCGCGTGCCGTTCGCCCAGAGGGCTTCGAGCACGTTGACCATCCCGCCCTCGTACTGCTTGCCCTGCCAGAGGTAGCCGTCGAGGCGTGAGTCGCGCTCCCCGGCCTGCACGACGCGCACCTGGCGGACCAGCTCCTCGTAGCTCTCGGGCGGGGCGAGGCCGTACTTGGCGAGCAGGTCCTTGCGGTAGTAGAGCAGGCCCACGTTCATGAACCAGGGCAGCGCCCAGAGGCGCCCGTCCTGCACCGCGGGCTCGATGGCAGAGGCGAAGTGGGCGTCGCGCTCGGCGGCCGGCACCCGCGCGGTCAGGTCGAGGATCCAGCCCGCCCGCGCGAACTCGGGCACCCAGATCACGTCGAGCATCATCACGTCGAAGGGCGGGCTGCCGCCTTCCAGGTTGATGACGTAGAACTGGTGCTGCTCGTCGGAGGACCAGGTGAGCGCCTCGCTCTGCACGCGCACACCCGGATGCTCTGCCTCGAAGCGCCGCAGCAGGCCGGGCACCGGATCGGCGGGACCGAGGATCTTGGCGTGCTTGAAGACGAGGGTGATCGGCCCGTCCGCGGGCGGCCGCTCGTGGCAGCCGCCCGCGAGCAGGACCAGCAGGACGGCGAGGGCGGCCGCGGCGCGCGCCGGACGGGGCGCCATGGACGGGAGCGCCGGGCCGGCTATCCCGCGCTCAGCAGGTCGCGCAGGGCCCCGCCCTCGGCCTTGAACCAGTCGAAGAGGATCGACACGTCCCAGCCCATGCAGAAGTGCCGCACCCCGAGATCGAGATAGGCCTTCGCCTCGTGCGGGTGCGAGATCTCCGCCCGCGGGGCGATGCCGAGGCGGAGCGCAGTCGCGATCACGTGACGCTCGGCCTCCACGACGCGCGGGTGAGTCCACTGCCCCGCGAGACCGACGCTCATCGAGTAGTCGGCGGGCCCGAACTGCACCATGTCGACGCCCTTCACCGACAGCAGCGCCTCCAGGTTCTCGACCGCGGAGGCCTTCTCGATCATGATCGCCACCACCGCGTCGTCGAGCGCCTGCACGAACGCGGGCGAGCCCACGTCGACCACGTAGCCGACGTCGCGACGCATGCCGACCCCGTGCAGCCCGCCCGCCTCCGGCGTCTCCGCGCGCACGCTCCGCACGCACTCCCGCACGTCGTCGGGGGTGCGCGGATCCGCGAAGAGGAGGTTCTGGATGCCCGCCCCGATGGCTCGAACCGCGAGGTAGGTGCGCGGCTGCTGCTCGACCTTGAACATCGCCGACATGTGGTCGAACGTGTTCACCGCCCGCGCCAGGTTCTCCAGCGCGAAGAGATCGTAGGGCGCGTACTCGCCCACGAACTCCACGTAGTCGAAGCAGCCCGCGTGGCCGGCCAGCTCCACCACCGCGGGCCACGCGGAGTGGATGTGGGTGCCGAGCGTGGGCTGGCCCGCCCGCAGCCGCTCCCGCAGTCGATTGCGTCGCATGCGCCGAGTCTAGGGGGGCAGGTGCGCGCCGTCAATCGCCGCGCTATACTCGGCCGGTGCGCGACGCCTCCGGACCCCTCTCCGATCTCGTCGTCCTCGATCTCACCCGCGTGCTGGCCGGTCCCTACGGCACCCGGCTGCTCGCGGACCTGGGCGCGCGGGTCATCAAGATCGAGCGGCCCCGCGACGGCGACGACATGCGCAAGAACCACCTCCAGCTCGAGCCGGGCCGCACCGATCAGTCCACCTACTTCATCCGCATCAACGCGGGCAAGGAGAGCGTGGCGGTCGACCTCGGCCACCCGCAGGGCCGCGCGGTGATCACCGATCTCGCCCGCGTCGCCGACGTGTTCGTGGAGAACTTCGCGCCCGGCGTGGTCGAGAAGCTCGGGCTCGGCTACGCGGCGATGGCGGCGGTCAAGCCCGACCTGGTCTATTGCTCGATCTCGGGCTTCGGCCAGACCGGACCGTGGCGCGAGCGGCAGGCCTTCGCCCACATCATCAATGCGGCCTCCGGGATGATGCACCTCGACCAGGGCGACCTGGCGGCGCCGCGCGCGTCGAACCTGCAGGCCGCCGACGTGCTCGCCGGCACCCACGCCTTCGGCGCGATCCTCGCCGCGCTCCGGCGCCGCGACCGCACCGGGCAGGGCGCCTACCTCGACGTCTCGATGCTCGAGGCGCTGGTCGCGGCCGACGACGTCTCCTACGCGGCGGTGCTGAACGGAGGCGAGACGCAGGGCTCGCCACGCCCGGCCATGGGCGTCTACGCGGTCGGGGGGCGGCACTTAGCACTCCAGACCGGCGGAGCGGCCGCCCTGTGGCCCCGGCTCCAGGAGATGCTCGGGCGGCCCGACCTCGCGACCGACCCGCGCTTCGCCACCCCGGACCAGCGCCGCCGCAACTGGCCCGCCCTCCGCGACATCATCGGCGAGTGGCTCGGCCGCTTCGCCACCGTGGAGGAGGCGCTGGATGCGCTGCGGGCCGCGCGCATCCCGGCCGCAGCGGTGCTCACCCCGGAGGAGGTCGCGGCGCATCCTCACCTGGCCGCGCGCGGCGCGTTCCCGACGGTGCCCCACCCCGCCCGCGGGCCGGTGCGGGTGACCGCGGCCCCGTTCCAGATCGACGGGCGCGCGGTGACTCCGGCGGGCCCCGCGCCCTACCTCGTGGGCGAGCACACCCGCGCGGTACTCTCCGGGCTGCTCGGCTACAAGGATCGCGACATCGACGATCTCGCCCAGGCCGGCGTCATCGAGGCGCCCTGAGGCGGATCCGAAGGAGACGACACATGGCGGCGACACCGATGACGGGCGGCGAAGCGCTGGTGCGGTCCCTCTACGCGGAAGGCGTGCGGGTGGTCTTCGGCCTCCCCGGCGTCCAGCTCTACGGGGTCATGGCCGCCCTGCGCGACGAGTCGCGCATCCGCTTCGTCAACACGCGCCACGAGCAGGCCACCAGCTTCATGGCCGACGGCTACGCGCGCGCGGGCGGCAGCGTCGGCACCGCGCTGGTGGTGCCCGGTCCCGGCCTGCTCAACGCCATGTCCGGCCTCAGCACCGCGTACTCCGCCTCGTCGCCGGTGCTCATGCTCTCCGGTCAGATCCCGCGCGACAGCATCGGGCGCGACATCGGGCTCCTGCACGAGGTGAACGACCAGCTGGAGTGCATCCGGCCGGTCACCAAGTGGCGGCGGCGGGTGCTCCAGGTGGCGGACGTGCCCGCGGCGGTGCGCGAGGCGTTCGTGCAGCTCCGGAGCGGGCGGCCCCGACCGGTCGAGATCGAGATGCCGCCCGAGACGATGGAGGACGAGGGACTGGTCGAGCTGCTGCCGCCCGCCGAGGCGACGCGCCAGGTCGCGGCCTCGCGCGACCTCGACCGCGCCGCCGAGTTGCTGCTCGCCGCGCGCGCCCCCCTGATCTACGCGGGCGGCGGGGTGCACCTCTCGGGCGCGCACGACGCGCTCGCCCAGGTCGCGGAGCACCTGCAGGCCGGGGTCGCCCAGTCCGCCGAGGGCAAGGGCGCGGTCAGCGACCACAACACGCTCTCGCTCGGGGCCGCGTTCTGGCGCGACTCCGCGCTGCGCGCCCACGTCCACGAGGCGGACGTGGTGCTCGCGGTGGGGAGCCGGCTGGCCGGAGTCTCGTTCAAGCCCGGCACCCGGATCATCCAGCTGGACGCCGACGAGCAGGAGATCGGGCGCAGCCACAAGGACACGCTCGGCCTGGTCGGCGACGCGCGGGCCACCCTCGAGGCCCTGCTGGAGCGGCTGCGCGCGGCGTCCGCGCCGCGTCCCTCCCGCAAGGCCGAGCACGAGGCGCTCCGCGCGAAGATGGCGGCCGAGAACACGATGGAGCCCAACGCCTCGATCATCAAGTCCCTGCGCGCGGGCGCGCCCGAGAACACCATCCTGGTGGCGGGCATGACCCAGATCGGGTACTACTCGCGGCCCTTCTGGCCGGTCTACGAGCCGCGCACGTATCTCTCGTCCTCGTACTCGGGCAACCTCGGCTACGCCTACCCGGTGGCGCTCGGGGCCAAGGTGGCGCGGCCGGACCGGCCGGTGGTCTCGATCTCGGGCGACGGCGGTTTCCTCTTCAACGCCCAGGAGCTCTCCACCGCCGCCCGCCACGGCATCAACGTGGTCGCGGTGGTCTTCAACGACAGCTCCTACGGCAACGTGGCCCGCGACCTCGACGAGTCGTGGGGCGGGCAGTACGGCGCCGAGCTGCAGAATCCCGACTTCATGAAGCTGGCCGACGCCTACGGCGTGGTCGGCATGCGGGCGAAGGAGCCGACCGAGGTCGGCCGGCTGGTGCGCGAGGCGATCGAGAAGGACCGCCCGGTGCTCGTCGAGGTGCCGGTGGGCCGGATGAACCGGCCCGCGTTCTTCACCCCGCGACGGAACCCGATCAAGCTCCCGCGCTAGCCGCGCGGGCGGAGGAGCGGCATGGCGGCGCCGGAAACAGTCGAGCGCGGCCCGGCGGAGCGGCTGCAGTTCCTGGACGCGGTGCGGGGCTTCGCGCTGCTCCTGATGATCCTGAACCACACCAGCCGGTGGTGGCAGGACGGCACCATGGGCTGGCCCCGCTACAACCTGATCTACGCGAGCATGGCGGTCGGCGCGCCGCTCTTCCTGTTCCTGGTCGGCTTCTGCCTGCCGCTCTCTTTCGCGCGCCGCCGCCCCACCGCGGGCCTCCCCGCGGTGGCGGGCAAGTTCCTCCAGCGGGGCGCGCGGCTGATCCTCGCCTCCTGGCTCCTGAACTTCGTGGTCTTCCGCGACGAGCCGTTCTGGGAGGGCGGCGTGCTGCAGACCATCGGCCTCGGGATCATCCTGTCCCTGCCGCCGATGCTGCTCCTGCACCGGCGCGGCGCCCGCTCGCTGCTGATCGCGATCGCGCTCGGGGCCTACGTCCTCTTCTCGGTCTCCTACGCGCAGGTCACCGCCTGGCTCCCCGCGCACCCGGTCCTGGGCCGCATCTTCCTCTTCGAGTTCGCGCCGTGGCCGTGGATCTCGCTCGTGTGGATCGGTCTCGCCCTCGGCTGGACGTGGGCGCAGCAGGACACCCCCGCGCGCCGCGCGCGCTATCTCGCGATCATGAGCGCGGTGGGCCTGCTCTTCCTCGCCGTCTTCGTGGCCTGGGACTGGGCCCACGGCACTCCGCCGCACCTCTCGCTCGCCTTCAAGCGCGACTTCATCGTGAACAACCACTGGATCACGCGCGGGATGACGAACTTCCTCGCGCTCGGGTCCGTGTTCTGCCTGCTCGGCCTCGCGTACTACCTCGTCGAGGTGCGTCGCGTGCGGGTGGGCTGGCTGGTGCTGCTGGGCCGCACCTCGCTGATGATCTACTTCGTCCACCACCTGCTGGTGCTGACCTTGGCGCACGAGTGGCTCGGGCTCACCTTCAACCACTGGGGATGGTTCCTGCTCGCCAACGCGCTGCTCACCGTCGTGCTCATCTGCCTGGGCCGGCTGTGGCTCGAGATCCGGAGCGTGGCCGGGCGACGTCTGCAGACCGCATGAGCCGGGTGCTCATTTCCGGGCCCGTCCGCTGACGAATTCCGCCGGCCGTTCCTCGGGAAGCCAGCCAATTCGCTGATTTAGGGCCGATTCCCCCTGGCCCGCCTCTTGCTGCAACTGTCTCTCATGAGCGCCGGCGGCGAGCGTTCCTCGGTCCTGGTCGTCGACGACGAGAGCATCATCGCGCAGCTCGTCGCCGACGTCCTCGGCGGCGAAGGCTACGAGGTCGAGACCGCGCCCGACGGCCGCGCCGCCCTCGACCGTCTCGCGCAGCGGAGCTTCGACGCCGTCCTGAGCGATCTCCGGATGCCGGAGCTCGATGGGTTCGGGCTCTTCCGCGCGATCCAGCAGCGGCACCCCGAGCTGCTGCGCCGCTTCGTCTTCATCACCGGCACGTCCGCGCAGGCCGAGTACCAGGGCTTCATCGACGATGCGAAGGTGTCGGTCCTCACCAAGCCCTTCGACGTGGCGGACCTCCTCCGCGTCGTGCAGCGCCTGGTCGCGGGCTAGCTCCGTCGGCGCAGCCGTCGGGCGCCTGACGGCGTCCCGCGGCTGACGACCCGGCGGACCGTCCATCCCGCCGGACTCTCACGAATCCCGGCGGTTAGCCCGCCCGCGCCCGTGGCATGGGCCATGCTCCCGGATGAGTCCGGGGACGAGCCCGCAGGTCGGCGCGGCCCCCCGGAGGGGCGTCATGCAGAAGGCACTGGCCATGTGGATCCTGCTCGCCGCGGGTGGCGGAGGGCAGCCGGAAGTGAGTCCGACGCAGGTGGTGCAGACGGCTACCGAGCAGGTCTTGCAGGTCGTCCAGGACGGCGAGCTCGCCGCGCCGCCGGCGCAGGAGCGGCACCGGCTCGAGGTACAGCGCATCGCCGATCGCCTCTTCGACTTCCCCGAGATGGCCCGCCGCGCCCTCGCGGTCCACTGGCGGGACCGCACCCCGCAGGAGCAGAACGAGTTCGTGGTGGTGTTCAAGCAGCTGCTCGGCCGCGCCTACCTGGGCAAGCTCGAGAACTAC
>DASZJM010000355.1:0-3701 GCA_035948165.1 Candidatus Methylomirabilota bacterium | reverse complement strand
TCCGGGTAGTCGTTGTTGACGATGTCCTCCACCGTCTGCCCGGCCCAGAGGTACTGCTGGCCGAGGCTCGCGAAGTTCCCGGTGAGCGGCAGCAGCTCGCCGATGAGGACCTCGCTGACCGGGCCCGCGGCGCGGGCTCCGGGCCCGAGCTGGATGGCGACGAACGACAGCACCGCGACGGCGACGATGACGCGGAGAATTCGCATGCGTGCCCCTCCTTGCAGTTGGGTACCGGGAACGGACGGCTCGCGACCATGGCGGGCCGCGACCGGAACCGGCCGGCGAGCCCGACTTGCGCGCGCCGAGTCTAGCGCAGGACCCCCGCTCTGTCACTCCCTCTCCCCTCAGGGGAGAGGGTGGGCCTAGTACCGGGCCATCACCCGCCGAGCGAACTCCTGGCTGAAGCGCCACTTCTCGTCCACCCCGGTGGCGAACATCAGCTCCCGCAGCCCACCGCGCTCCAGCTCGCGGATCCGCTCGATCAGCTCGTCGGCCTCGCCCACCAGGCAGGTGGCGCGCACCAGCTCCGCGTCGATCAGTGGGGCCTCGCCGGGGTGGAGGTAGGTGTAGTGGCCCTCGTGGGTGCGGAAGTGCCGGTGCGCGCGCGGCACCTCCTCCACCAGCGCGCAGTAGCGCGGCCAGATCCGGCGCAGGAACGGCGGCACCTCGAGGCCGCGCTCGTGGACCGCGTCGTAGAAGTAGTACACGCTGGCCATCACGTTCGGCCCCACGGTTTGGATGACCCGCTCGGAGTCGGCCGGCTCGCCCGGATCGAGCAGGACCACGTTGGTGAGCGCGCACGCGTGGAAGTCGTCGCCCAGCGTCCGGCCCGCGCGGGCCGCCCCCGCGCGGCAGCGGGCGAGGGCCTCCGCGGGGGCGATGCCGCGGGGAGGAATCGCGAAGACGACCCCGTCACCGTACTCGCCGGCCAGCTCCATCGCCCGCGGGCCGAACGCGGAGACGTAGAGGGGGATGCGCGGCTCGAGGCTCAGGTACTTCTTCTCGCGGATCAGCATCTTGATGGGCCGGGTGGCTCCGTCCTGCGTGTAGTCCACCGGCTCGCCCCGCAGCAGGGCCCGCAGCACGCGCAGCTGCTCCGCGTACTCCGCGATGCGCATGGGCGGCTGGCCCATCGAGCGGGTGGCGGTGTTGCCGGTGCCGACGCCCAGGTGCACGCGTCCCGGGGCCAGCCGGTTCAGGGTCGCCATCGCGGCCACGTGCACCGGCGGGATGCGGGTGCCGCAGATCGCCACCCCGGGGCCGAGGCGGATGCGGCGGGTCTGCTGCGCGGCCAGGGCCAGCACCGCGTAGCAGTCCGAGAACAGCATCTGGCTGTCGGTGACCCACACCGAGTCGTAGCCGAGGGTCTCGGCGTGGCTGAAGAAGCCGATCTCGTCCACGTCGGCCATCACGCAGATGGAGAAGCGCATGTCGTTTCCTTCGAATGGTCGGGGTCAGTTCTTGTCGCGGATCGAATCGAGCATCTGGCGGGCCCGTGGCACTTCCTTGAGCGTCCACCGCGGGCGGTCGGTGGGGGCCTTTTCATCGAGCAACGCCTGCAGCTCCTGCCGCGCCTCCGCGTAGCGCCCCATGTTGACGTAGAGCTGCGCCAGCTCGAGGCGAGCCCCGGTGAGGCGCGGGTCCAGGCGCTGGGCGGTCTTGAAGTGCTCCTCCGACTCCTTGCGGTCGCCTCCCAGCAGCACCGGCAGCTCGCGCGCGATGCTGCCGGCCATGATGTGGGCCTCGATGTTCTTCGGGTCGAGCTCGAGCACCCGGTCCACCTCCCGACGGAGGTTGCGCAGGGCCAGCGCGGAGTGCAGCAGCCCCTTGGCCTGCGACCACGTGCCGAGGGTGATCGCGTACCAGAGGTGCGCGTTCGGGTCCTGGGGGGCCAGCTCCGTCGCCCGCTTCGCCACGTCGCGCGCCCGCTCGTAGGCCGCCACCCTGGCCTCGTCGGTCCGGGCGCGCTCCTCGCCGTAGAGGAACCAGGCGCGGGCCAGCGTGAGGAGGGTCGGCACGTCGCTCCCCGCGCCCTTGGCCACCGCGGCCTCGAGCAGGTCGCGGGCCCGGTCGATGCGGGCGGGGTCCTCCTGATACTGCTTCAGGAGGCCTCGCGCGGTCTCCACCTGCGTCTGGCCCGGGGCCGACGCGGGGGCGGCGACGATCATGACGACGGCGAGGCCGAGGAGGAGGGGTTTCACGGGCCGATGAGTGCCAGCGAGGATGATAGCACCCGGGCTCGGAGGCCGGTGGTCGAGGCGCCGGGCTTCGGCTAGGATGGGCCCGCTAGGGAGGGCCGGCCAACAAAGCGAGGTGGACCATGGTCCTGGGGATGACGCTCGAGACGTACACCAAGCTGCACGTGGTGATCAGCCTGATCGGCATCGTCTCGGGCCTGGTCGTCGTGTTCGGGATGCTGAACCGGCAGCTGCGGGACGGCTGGACCACCATCTTCGTGTGGAGCACCGTGCTCACGAGCGTGACCGGCTTCGGCTTCCCGTTCGATCATCTCCTGCCGTCGCACAAGGTCGGCATCGTCTCGCTGGTCGTGCTGGCGGTCGTGATCGTGGCTCGGTCCCGGGCCCACCGCGGGGGCGCATGGCGCTGGATCTTCCCGCTCGGCTGCGTGCTCGCCCTGTACCTGAACGTGTTCGTGCTGGTGGTCCAGTCGTTCCAGAAGATCCCGGCCCTGAACGCGCTGGCCCCGACCCAGTCGGAGCGGCCGTTCCAGCTCGTGCAGCTCGCGGTCTTCGCCCTCTTCGTCTGGTTCGCGGTCGCCTCGATGAGGCGATTTCGCCGCTGAGGGGCGCGGCCTCGCCCCGTCACTCGCGCGCCGACAGCACCGCTATTACTTGCCGACCGTCTTCCGGATGCTGCCGTAATGCTCGTCGGTGTGGTCGATGAGGGCCCCCATGATCAGCTGCTCCACCGTCATCGGCGGCGCGTCCGCAAAGAGGACCCCCCTCTTCGCCAGCTGCTCGTCGCTGAACCCGCGGACCACGGAAGCGGCCTTTGCTGCGCCCTTCCGGTGGAGCGCGAGCGTCTCCTCCTTGGTGCAACCGGCGAAATCCCTCGCGTGCTGGGCGTTCAGCTCGTCGAGGACCTTCCGTGTGAAGTTGCCGAACGATTGCCCGGCCGCGAGCCCCGTGGCAACGTCGGGGACCCGCTCATACGAGCCCGCCAGGTGATGCGCGGTCACGCCGACGGACCATTTCTCCCCTTCGGTCACCTTCTTCCAGTCCGCTTCGCCCAGCTTCTCGAGCACCGCGGCGGCCTCCTCAGCCTTGGCCTCGAACTGCTTCGCAAGCGCTTCGCCCTTCGCTCCCATGATCCTCTCCTCCGTCTCTAGTTGTTTAGGGCAATGACCTGGTCCACCGAAGCCAGACCTCGTCAGCCTCGGTCCCCCACCTATAGGTCGAACGGCGCCGGCCCAGATCGACAGCAGAGCTTAATTGTCCCCCCGGGGCCCAATCCAGGATACCGAGACCTAGCCTAGAGCGTTGAGCCATGTCCTGAACTCGGGCGAGATGGACGTGAACCAGATCCGGGCGTGACCTGGCGTGTCCGCGACCGACTCGAGGACTTTGCCGTAGATGTCGCCCGCGGGATTACCCTGTGGGCTCTCGCTGACCGTGATCTTGAGGTTGCTCAGGACCGCCAAGGCGTGCGGAGCCTGGACGCTCGCCTCAAGATCCGACACC